>CAYPHL010000079.1:13300-20454 GCA_964410385.1 uncultured Rikenellaceae bacterium
TATGAACTTTATGAACTAATAATTAACTTTCGTATATTCGCCTGGAAACTTCCGGAGCTAATAAACCATGATATGACCATACAGGGAGAAAAGAGATCTCTTTTTATTTTAAATCCTTATGCAGGAGTGATCCCTGTAAAGTTTATAATCTCCGAAGAGCTTAAAAGGAGAAAGAACGAATTATCATATTTCAAGTCATTAAGTATCGATGAATCCGGATCGCGAATAAAGCAGTCGTTTGACAGATATGATATATTCGTTGCCGCAGGAGGTGACGGGACAGTCCGGAGTGTGGCTTCAGAACTGATCGGAACAAATAAGATACTCGGAGTGCTCCCGATGGGTTCGGGAAACGGATTTGCCAGGGAACTTGGTTTCAAAACAAATATCAGGTCATTGCTTAATGATATAAAAAAAGGCGAACAGCTGAGCATCGATGTAATAAAAATAAATAAGATGGTCTGCCTTAATGTGGCTGGTATAGGGCTTGATTCGTTTGTCGCTCATTCTTTTGACAAACTTAAAACAAGAGGATTCTGGTCATACGCATGGGTTACACTCGGGAACTTCATCAGGCTGAAACCGGTAAATGTCGAAATCTGTATCTCAGGAGAAGAAAGCATTTCCGAAGATATTTTTGTTCTGACTATTGCCAATACAAGGCAATTTGGCAATAATGCCTATATAGCCCCCGATGCCAGACCTGATGACGGAGTGATCGATATTGTTGTTATCAGGCCCTTCCCGAAATATCTTGCACCTCTTATTATTTACAGACTGTTCAGGGGAACCCTCAGAAATTCGAAATATGTTAAGTATCTTAAGACTGATAAATCAGTAATTTTAAAGACCTCTGAAAAAAGGTTCCATATCGACGGTGAACCGGTTGAAATAACTGGCGATGTTTCGGTAAGTATCACACCGAAGGTTCTTACAGTTTTGAAAACCAGACATAATAAATTATAAAGCTTATGAGAAGAATAATTACCACATGTTTATCATTGTTCGTTATCTCTTTGACATTTCATCTTGCGGCCCAGCCCCTGAGTGAGATTGAAAAGAACCGCGTTTTACTGCCCAACGGATGGCAGCTCACCCCGGTCGGCAAGATCTTACCTGCAGGAGATCTGCCCCTGAACATCAGTATTTCTCCTTCCGGAAAGCTGGCTGCAATAACCAATAACGGCCAGAGCGATCAGTCAATCCAGCTTATTGATATTAAAAAAGGAATCGTGACAGACACAAAGATCATCGGGAAATCCTGGCTCGGTCTGGCTTTCTCCGGTAACAGTAAGTTCCTTTATGCTTCAGGAGGAAATGATAATATCATCATAAAGTATAAGATCAAAAGGAAGAAATTAATAAATGCCGATACAATAACCATCGGCAAGCCCTGGCCCGAAAGGATTTCAATTGCAGGGCTCGCTCTCGATGAACCGAAAAACAGGTTATATGCCGTTACAAAAGAAAATAATTCCCTTTATGTAATTGATACACAAACCAGGAGTGTTGTTTCGAAGCATCCTCTGGGGGGTGAAGGTTATACCTGCCTCCTTTCTCCGGACCGGAAAATTCTCTATGCCACCTGCTGGGGATGCGATAAGGTTATAATTTTCGATACCTCCCTGCAGACCATAACAGGATCCGTAAATGTGGGCGATAACCCAAATGATATGTGTATTTCGAATAGCGGGCAATATCTGTTTGTTGCCAATGCCAACGACAATAATGTTTCAGTTATTGATACACGCCAGAACAGGGTGATTGAGACTCTGAATACAGCTTTATATCCTGATGCACCCAGCGGATCCACTACAAACAGTGTGGCGCTGAGCAAAGACGAAAAGACACTTTTCATCGCCAATGCCGACAATAACTGTCTTGCCGTTTTTGATGTAAGCACCCCCGGAAGAAGTAAAAGTAAAGGATTCATTCCCACTGCCTGGTACCCGACCTGCGTAAGAATAGCCGGTGAAAAGATCCTGGTAACTAATGGAAAGGGTTTGTCGTCACTTGCCAACCCATACGGCCCCAATCCGATGCGCAGAGGATCTGAGGTTGTTTACCAGGCTGGCGGCAAGGAACAAAAAATGAAAGTACAGTATATCGGAGGACTCTTCACAGGAACTCTGGGGATTATAAATTTCCCCGATGAAAACCAGATGGGCATCTATTCGAAAGCTGTCTACGACAACACTCCTTATATAAAGGAAAAAGAGATGGTTGCTGAGATACCTGCAGGCAATCCGGTCCCCGGGAAAGTAGGTGATCCTTCTCCCATCAAACATGTATTTTACATAATAAAGGAAAACCGTACCTATGACCAGGTACTGGGCGATATGCCCGAAGGGAACGGAGATCCGAACCTGTGTCTGTTTGGTGAAAAGGTAACCCCGAACCAGCACGCCCTCGCACGTGAATTCGTTCTGCTTGACAACTTTTATGTTAACGGGGAAGTAAGTGCTGATGGCCATAACTGGACAATGGGCGCTTATGCAACAGATTATCTCGAGAAGAACTGGCCTTCAAGCTATGGAGGAAGAGGTGGTGACTATCCCGGTGAAGGAGGAGAAGAAATAGCAAACAACAGGGATGGATTCCTATGGGATTTCTGTAAACGTGCCGGTGTTACTTACCGCACTTATGGCGAGTTTGTCGGAGATGACCGCAAACCTACCATTCCGGTACTGGAAGGACATTATTGTAAAAACTATACCCCCTGGATTCAGACGATAATGGATACCGTGAGATTCCATGAATGGAAACATGATTTTGATTCACTTCTTGCAATAAAGGCGGTGCCTCAGTTCAATACCGTAAGATTCATTAACGATCATACTCTTGGACTGAGCCTTGGCAGGCCCTCCCCGATTGCACAGGTTGCCGATAATGATCTTGCTGTCGGTATGTTCGTCGATTACCTGAGCCACTCTCCCATCTGGAAAGAAAGCCTGGTTGTAATTGTTGAGGATGATGCCCAGAACGGCCCCGATCATGTGGATGCTCACCGCAGTACCGCCTACCTGGCAGGCGGATTTGTAAAACAGGGATTTGTCGACCATACCCCATATACAACAACCGGACTTCTCCGGACTATGGAACTTATCCTCGGCCTGCCTCCCATGACACAGTATGATGCAGCGGCAACACCGCTCTGGAGATGCTTCAACAACACTCCCGATCATCAGCCATTCAATTGCAGACCGGCTATGGTAAGGCTTGACGAGAAAAACCTGGCAGAAAACCACTGGCAGAGATTAAGTGAAACATTCAACTTCGCAATTGAGGACAGGGTGAATGATAATGATTTCAATGAGGTGATATGGAGATCCGTCAAAGGTCTCGATTCTCCATGCCCTCCGGTCGTAAGAGCAGCATTCTTTATGAACGAAACCGAAGATGACGATTGAAATTCTTCAGTGAAACCCTTTGTGTACCTTTGTGTAAACCTTTGTGCTCTTTGTGGTTAAAGAAAATTTGTTGTTTAACCACAAAGGACACGAAGGAAATCACAAAGGGACACAAAGGTCTTTGGAACCTGAAATTAAAAAAAAATGAAACGAAGAGATTTTGTCGGTAAAACCATAGCAGCCGGCGGGATTATTGCTCCGGCAGCTGCAATGTCATCGTTTGACATGCAGGGCAGACCGGTCCCTTTTGATGAGGAGATTGTCATTGAAAAAGCTGCAGAAGGGCGGCCCCACGAAGGGAAAGTGCTTGCTGTTATTCAACCACATTGTGATGATATCGCATATTTTGCTGCAGGAACCGTTGCAAAACTGATCCATGAAGGATATACTGCTTATCTTATCCGCACCACAAATGACGATGCAGCCGGAGCGGGGAATTCGTACGGAGAGAGAGTGCTGAACAATGAGAGATCAAATGAAGCCTTTGCAAAGGTGATGGGATTCAAAAAAGTTTATGATCTCGGTTACCGGAATCACCGGATGGACGAGTACAACATCCAGGAGATAAAGGGAAGACTGATCTTTCTCTTCCGGCTGCTGAAAGTTGACACGGTCGTGAGCTTCGATCCCTGGGATCACTATGAGGAGAATCCCGATCATTATGTCACTGCACGGGCTGTGGAAGCTGCCAGGTGGATGGCTGGCATGAATACTGACTATCCGGAACAGCTCGAAGTGGTTCAGCCTCATTCGGTTATAGAGAGATATTACTATGCAAGGGGGCCCCAGGTATATAACAGAGTTGTGGATATATCAGATTTCATTGACAGGAAGGTGGAGGCGAACATGGCAGTTGTATCACAGGGCGGAGGAGGAAATGCCGGATCAGCTCTCAGGAAAAAGCTGGCAGAGGAAGGTAAGAAATTACCTGTCCTGGGAAATGACGACCGTTCCGCAAACTTCAATTATATTAAAAATTTCATGCTCGATAAATATTCCGAATCACTGAGAGGTGTCCCCTCCGACAAAAAGGTCGGGGAACAGTATGGTCTGGAATGGGCTGAACGGTTCAAATATTTCGGCCCTGCAAAGGGAGGACTGAATGATTACATCCGTAACAATACTGTAAAACTTTAGCTTCAACAATTCCTGAAAGAGTTGATACATTGATATAAGCCTGTATATGAAGGCTGTAAAAATTATCTACGTATTATAATACGTATTTTAATACGTATTATAATACGTAGATTTTATTTAACCCGGACCCGATTTACCAGATTCAGGATTTGGAACTTTGTTCTTATTTCAGGGAAAAAGTCAATGGTACAACCATTTGTACATCCACAGCTTTTCCCGCCTGTTTTCCGGGTTTCCAGTCAGGCATGCTCCTTACTACCCTGACCGCCTCCTCATCCAGGAATGGATGAAGCGACTTGATTACTTTCACATTTTTAACCTTCCCCGCTTTATCTACAACAAAAGTCACATTTACAATGCCGGAAATTTTAGCTTTAACTGCTTCTTCAGGATACTTGATGTTATTGGCCAGCCAGTCTCTCATGGTATTCACACCTCCTCCGGGGAATTCGGGCATCTCCTCGACGATAGTAAATGTTTCATCCTTCTTTTCCTGTTCGGAAGCATATCCGGTAACAATGATTGCATCATCATTGCCGGTTGTGGCAGACCCGTGTTTGGTTTTTATTTCAATCACTCCGTCTTTCCCTTCCACCCCATAGAGTCTGGTCGCACTTTCTGCCTTCATAACGGAAATGGATTCAATTTCTGAAGGACTTATTGTATTTAAATCGATATCTCTTATAACGCCGTCAACGATGATAAGCGGATTTCCCATTGGTCCGGAAGAGCTGCTTCTGATCTGTATGCCTGTATCCTTCAGGGGTGGTATGGCGGCATCACTGCTCTGCCGTATTGGCATGGGTGTGTTCGTACCTGTACTTTTTTCCGATGGCGGCGGGGGTGGTGGCGGCGGCGGTGGCGGAGGAATACTTCCATCATTATTTTGAAGCTTTATGGTATCCTGCACCATTACTATCTTCATTTCAGAATCAAATACTGGTTTCAATACCTTTGATTTGTATCCGACATAAGAAACAACGAGCAACGCATCACCCGAAACATCGGAAAGCCTGAAAAACCCCCTGTCATCCGAAAGTGTGCCAACTGTCGTCCCTTTGATCACTATAACTGCTCCTCCGAGCGGTTTTCCCTCCATCTGAACAATAGTCCCTTTAATCTCCTCTGCCGGGGTATCGGAAACAAGAGTTGCCTTTTCTCCCTCAGTCCTTTTTATCTGGCCGGACTCCCTTATTGACACTGTGTTTTCTTCAGCAGTAGCTTTAACAGTTACGATATCCGAAACTTTGGTTTCTTCAGATTGGATAACTGTCATCGGTGAATTTACACCTTCCTTTTCATTTACGCTGATATATCTGTATTCCGGTTTTGAGAATGAATACAGGATAATTGCAAAAACAGGAAGTATAAGAAGTACTTTAAGCTTCCTGAATGGTGAGGTCACTATTTTTTTCATCATGTGAAATCGTTTTTTGTTAAATGAATAATTAAATGAATTTGTAAGGCTGATGACCTTTGAGCTGAACAGCTGATTTATAAGAGTTGCCCTGTAAGTTGCAGGATTTTCAGAGACAAGAAGGGCTTTCTCATCAGCAAGATACTCATGGTTCTGCCTTATGAAACCGGAATAGATCCAGACGAAAGGATTTATCCATTGTACAATACGCAGAATTTCGGAAAGCAGAAGGTCAAGCCAGTGTTTCTGGTGCACATGAACGAGCTCGTGATTCATGATCTCCCTTGCCTCATCCTCTTCGATTGCAGGATCGATAAAAACATAATTGAAAAATGAGAATGAAGAAGGGAACCCGGAAATCCTGATAAGCTTTACCCGTCCGCTATAGTTTACAGATGCCCCGCGTATAGCTGCACTGAGTGAAAGAAGATGACGTATCATCCTGTAAATGAAAAACAATACGCCCGATAAGTATAAAATGAATACTACTTTCATTTGCATTGAAGTACCCGACAGAAATCCTTCCGGGTTTGCAGTTAAATCTTCGGAACCAATTAAAATTGTTCCTGTTCCGGTATTTGAATTTGCCGGGATATCCACCTGATAGTGAATTGTAATGAGAGGAAATACAAATGAAACGACAATCCCCGCAAGAAGGAACAATCTGTTCAGTAAAAAGAATCTTTCGTTCTGCAGGAAAAGTTTATAAACCAGTGCAAATCCGGTCAGCCACAGGGCCGATTTTATTAAATACAATGCAACTGCTTCCATCATTTTGATTTTTTGACCATTTTCAGTTCTCTTTTCGTATCCTCAAGAAGCTCGTCCAGATCCTGTACCGAAAGATCTTTTTCCTTTGCAAAAAAGGACGCCATGGCCGGAAACGAATTGTCGAAATAGCTTTCCAGCAGTCCGAAAAGCTGACTTCCGGAATATTCGCTTTTTGAGATTAGCGGAAAATAGACATAAACGTTACCATATGCTTTGTGCCCCACAAATCCTTTCTTTTCAAGTACCCTGACAACAGTTGAAACAGTATTTCTTGCAGGTTTGGGATCTTCAAAACGGTCACGTATATCCCTGACCAGTCCTTCACCCAGATCCCATAATATCTGCATAATTTGTTCCTCGGCTCTTGTAAGTTGCATATTTAAATGAATTTATATTAAACCATCGTTCAATTCTTCAAC
>CAYPHL010000080.1:0-12199 GCA_964410385.1 uncultured Rikenellaceae bacterium
TTTATGTGTGGAATTGTTGGTTATATTGGTTCCAGGCCTGCAAGAGGTATAATCCTTAATGGTCTGAAGCGCCTTGAATACCGCGGATACGATTCTGCCGGTATGGCGATAGTCAACGGAGAAACCAGGATCTTTAAATGCAAGGGCAGGGTCACCGACCTTGAAAAAATGGCAGAGCCGTCGGATTTTAACGGTACGACAGGTATGGGCCATACAAGATGGGCAACGCATGGCGAGCCCAATGAGCTCAATGCTCATCCCCAGGTATCATATAAAGGCAATTTCATTGTTGTCCATAACGGAATAATTGAAAATTATGCCCTGCTTAAAAAACATCTTCAGGGCAGGGGAATTGAATTTACAAGTCAGACCGATACTGAAGTTCTGGCCAACCTGATGGACCATCTGTATATTGAAGGTGATCTGACTGCCGAGCAGGCTATTACCCTTGCACTGAACAGGGTTGAAGGCGCATATGGTCTGGTTATTATCTGTACAAAGGAGCCCGACAGGCTTTTTGCTGCAAAAAAAGGGAGCCCTCTCGTTATCGGTGTCGGTGACGGCGAAAATTTCATTGCTTCGGATGCAACTCCTATAGTCGAATATACACAGAGGGTTATTTACCTTAATGATGATGACCTGGCAATAATTAAAAAAGATGAGCTTTCCCTGAAAACGATAAGGATCGCAAAGGTCCAGCCGGTCGTTAAAGAGATAGATCTTAAGATCGGGGAGATTGACAAGGAGGGATACCCTCATTTTATGCTGAAGGAGATATTCGAGCAGCCGAGGGCGATCCATGATACCTTCAGGGGCAGGGTGCTGCCCGATCATTCCGGAGTGATGCTCGGAGGGCTTCATAATGTCCTCGACACAATAGCTCATTCTGAAAGGATTGTAATTGTTGCCTGTGGAACATCGTGGCACGCCGGCCTGATAGGAGAATACCTTTTCGAAGAATATACAAGGATCCCTGTAGAGGTTGAGTATGCCTCGGAATTCCGTTACAGGAACCCGATAATCCATAAGGGGGATATAGTCATTGCAATAAGCCAGAGTGGCGAAACTGCCGATACCCTGGCAGCTATAAAGCTTGCAAGGTCAAAGGGAGCCCTTGTTGTCGGAGTGTGCAATGTTGTCGGGAGCAGCATCCCCCGTGAAACAGATGCAGGTGTATATACCCATGCCGGACCGGAAATAGGTGTAGCCTCCACAAAGGCTTTTACCACACAGGTCACTGTACTGGCAATGATGGCATTCGAAATCGGACATCTGAAAGGAGTTATTTCCGATTCATTTTACAGGGAACTGATTACCGAGCTTGCATCTGTACCGTCCAAGATTGAAAAGGCTCTGAAAGTCAACGACCAGGTTCTGGAAACAGGAAAGATGTTCAAAGATACCCGGAATGCTCTTTACCTTGGAAGGGGCTATCTTTTCCCAGTCGCTCTCGAAGGAGCGCTGAAGCTTAAAGAGATCTCATATATCCATGCCGAAGGTTATCCTGCTGCCGAAATGAAACATGGTCCGATCGCCCTTATCGATGAGAACATGCCTGTGGTGGTTGTGGCTACAAAAGACGATACATACGATAAGATAATTAATAATATACAGGAGATAAAAGCCAGGAAGGGGAAGGTGATAGCTATTGTTACCGAGGGTGATGAGATAATAAAGAAGATGGCGGATTATGTTCTTGAGGTACCGGAGACTCTGCCTGCTTTTTCCGGTTTGCTTGCGGTGATACCCCTGCAGCTTTTGTCATACCATATTGCCGTTCTCAGAGGCTGTGATGTAGATCAGCCCAGAAACCTTGCCAAATCAGTTACCGTGGAATAAACAATTAACAACCTGTAATATGAGCCAGTCGATTAAATATCGTAATCTGTCGGATTCTGAGATCGGAATATTAAAAGCCGCCGGCTGCCGCTGTGATGAGTGGAACAGGGTGAAGGTCACCGGAGGCTTCGATCCCACCCGGTGTACAAATGTTACATTTTCCGGAGATATAAAGCTCGGGGAATTCATAAAGACATTTACAGATGAATCGGGTGTCAGTACAAGAAGCGGGATCTCAAATGCCCACCTGCATAACTGCACAGTCGGATCAAACGTACTGATAGGGAATATAGGTGATTATATTGCAAATTATATTATTGAGGATGAGGTTGTCGTTAAGAACTGTGGAAAGATCCGTACACAGGGGAAATCCACCTTCGGGAACGGAACGGAAGTAGCGGTACTTAATGAAACAGGAGGGAGATCGGTAAGGATATGGGACAGGCTTTCCGCCCATGAAGCTTATATTATTGCTCTGTACAGGCACCGCGATAAGGCTATTGCCAGGCTTGAAGAGATGATCAGGGATTATTCCGCAACTGTAAGTTCCTCATGCGGAACAATCGGGAGGAATACAAAGATCCTTAACAGCCGTGATATAAGGAATGTAAGATTCGGTCCCTCATGCAGGATCGACGGGGTTATCAGGCTTAATGAAGGATCTGTGAACAGCTGCAAGGATGATCCGGTATTTATCGGTCCGGGTGTTATAATGGATCATTTTATAGTTTGTTCGGGCTCAATAGTTACCGATTCAACTCTCGTCGATAAGTGTTTTATTGGCCAGGGTTGCGTGCTTGGGAAACACTACAGCGCCGAGAATTCGCTCTTTTTTGCCAACTGTGCGGGATTTCACGGTGAAGCCTGCTCCATTTTTGCAGGGCCATATACAGTTACCCACCACAAGTCAACTCTTCTTATAGCCGGGATCTTTTCATTCATGAACGCGGGAAGCGGATCAAACCAGAGTAACCACATGTACAAACTGGGTCCCATTCACCAGGGAATAATGGAAAGAGGATCGAAGACCACCAGCGATTCATACGTACTCTGGCCTGCACGTATCGGACCATTCACCCTTGTCATGGGAAGGCATTATAAGAATATGGATACTTCATCACTTCCTTTTTCGTACCTGATTGAAAGCAATGATGAAAGTATACTGGTTCCCGGGATAAATCTGAGGAGCGTGGGAACAATAAGGGATGCACAGAAATGGCCAAAACGGGACAGGAGGAGGGATCCGGTGCTTATTGACCAGGTAAACTTCAACCTTCTCAGCCCGTATACCATCAGGAAAATGTTCGAGGGGCGGGAACTGCTGAGAAAGATAAAATCCGTCGCAGGAGCAGTTTCTGCGTCATATACCTATAATAATATGCTGATCAAAGGTCCTTCACTTGAAAGAGGGATCGAGATGTACCAGATGGGTATTGATAAATTTCTCGGGAATTCCCTGATCAACAGGCTTGAGAATCTGCAGCTTAAGACGAACACTGAGCTTCAGATGAGGCTCGTTCCGGGTAAAAATACAGGAGATGGTGAATGGGTCGATCTGGCGGGACTGATAGCTCCCGAAAGAGAAGTTAACAGGCTACTCGATGATATCGAATCCGGGAAATTAGCTTCGCTTAACGGTATTGAGAAAAGGTTTGCAGAGATGCACAAATCATATTATAACTGGGAATGGACCTGGGCATGCGAAAGGCTGGAAAAGGAAGCCGGCAAGCCTGTCAGAAGGTTCACAGGCGACGATGTTATCAGTATGGTGGAAAAGTGGAAAAAGAGTGTGGTGATCCTCGATAAAATGCTTTATGAGGATGCCAGGAAAGAATTTACGCTTTCATCAATGACCGGGTTCGGCATAGATGGCGGAGAAGAAGTGAAGAAGCGGGATTTTGAGCAGGTCAGGGGAGATTTTGAATCAAACAGTGTCGTTTCGGCAATCCAGGATCATATAAAACAAAAAACCGCTCTGGGAGATGAACTCATAGAGCGGATAAGTAAGATCAGATAATCTTATTTTATCTTCCGGAGTACATCGAATCGTAATATCTTTCGTAATCTCCCGAGATAATATTCTCAAGCCAGGCTGAATTTGAAAGGTACCAGTCTACAGTCTTTGCAAGTCCTGCCTCAAAATCCGGAATGGGTTTCCATCCCAGTTCTTCCTGCAACCTCGATGAATCGATCGAATATCTCAGATCATGTCCGGGACGGTCCTTAACAAATGTAATGAGCTTTTGAGATGTGCCTTCGGGACGGCCAAGCTTCTTATCCATTATCCTGCAAAGAAGGGTTATCAGATCAATGTTCCGCCACTCGTTGTTTCCTCCTATATTATATGTATCACCCGTGATGCCCTTATGAAAGATGAGGTCAATTGCTGCGGCATGGTCCTCAACATACAGCCAGTCACGGATATTCTCGCCTTTCCCGTAAACCGGTACCGGACGGCTGTTTTTTATGTTGTTTATTGCAAGAGGTATCAGTTTTTCGGGGAACTGGTTTGGTCCGTAATTATTCGAACAGTTTGAAATTATGGTTGGTAGTCCAAAAGTGTGGTGATAAGCTCTTACCATGTGGTCGGAGCTAGCCTTGGAAGCGGAATAAGGGCTTCTGGGATCATATGGTGTCTCCTCGGTGAATTTACCTTCGCTTCCGAGTGAACCGTAGACTTCATCGGTGGAGATATGGTAAAAAAGCTTTTCCCTGAAATCACCTTGCCAGCTGTGAAGAGCTGTGTTCAGTAGATTTACCGTTCCGACAATATTTGTAAAAACAAATTCATCAGGACCGGTTATTGACCTGTCGACATGTGATTCGGCTGCCAGATGAATAACCCCGTCGAAAACATAATTCCGGAACAGGTCCTGTATTGCCTGTTTGTTTACTATATCAATTTTTGTAAATACATAATTCGGTTTTGCCTCTATATCTTTCAGGTTCTCGAGATTACCTGCATACGTAAGCTTGTCGGCGTTGACAATAAGATAATCGGGATAGTTTTTTACGAAACGTCTTACCACATGTGACCCTATGAATCCGGCACCGCCGGTGACCAGAATTGTCTTTCTCATGTTCATATTTCTTATTTCTTTCTGATATTCTTTTCCCATTCCCATGCTGTTCTCATACACTCTTCGAGAGTGCTGAGTGCTTTCCATCCGAGTTCCCTGTTGGCAAGGGCCGGATCGGCCCAAATTTTTTCAATATCCCCGGGCCTTCTTCCCGTGATCCGGTATCTGAGCTTTATCCCGGTGGCCTTTTCAAAAGCATGAATGGCTTCCAGGACAGACACTCCCCTGCCTGTTCCCAGGTTAAAGACCTCGTACCTTTTTTTATTTTTCTTTCCGATGAGTCTGTTTACTGCGATAACGTGAGCTTTTGCCAGGTCTACAACGTGCAGATAATCCCTTATACACGATCCGTCGGGAGTGTCATAATCGTTACCGTAGACTTTAAGCTCATCCCTGAGTCCAAAGGCGGTCTGAGTTATATAGGGGACAAGGTTTTCAGGAACACCTCTGGGCAGCTCACCAATAAGTGCTGAAGGATGAGCCCCGATAGGGTTGAAATACCTCAATGAAATTGCACTGATCTTTTCTTCGGCAAAGACAGTATCCCTTATGATCTCCTCTCCGATCTGTTTTGTATTGCCATAGGGTGATACGGCAGGCTGAACGGGAGCATCCTCCGTAACAGGCAGCTTTTCCGGCTGTCCGTAAACGGTACATGATGAGGAAAATACCAGACCGGGAATGCCAAAGGATCTCATAGAATCAAGCAGGTTGATAAGTGAGACAAGGTTATTCCTGTAATATTCAAGAGGCTTGTTTACCGATTCCCCGACAGCTTTATAAGCGGCAAAATGGATTATGGCATCGATATTCCTGTGTCTGCCGAGGCAATCCTTAAGCTTTTCACTGTCGCAAAGATCAAAAATCTCAAGTTCTGGTGTGATACCGGTTATATCTGCTATCCTGCCGGTCACTTCTTTCTCTGAGTTATAGAGGTTATCGATAAGGATGACTTCATAACCTTCATTTATAAGTTCGACGGCAGTGTGTGAACCTATGTAACCTGTTCCTCCTGTGACTATAATTCTCTTTTTCATCGGATAAAATTATAAACTGACCTGAATTCAGGCGGTCAGATCTCTTTAAGGATAGGGTGATAATTACCCTGTAATCCTATCGGCCTTGCATTCCTGATTGTGTATGCTGTTATAACGGATTGTCTTACCTGGTCGAGACCAAATCCCCTTCCTGCTATTATTTCCCTGTATGTTGCAGTGTGGAGGTCGGTGAATCCTTCGCTGAACTCAACCTCTTCGCCTTCCACGGTAACCGATCTGAATGTTCTTTGTCCTTTTTCTTTCGCTTCGGCCGGGATATCATTATAATCGAGGCTCAGGAACCATCTTACCCTGGCATTTTTAAGCTCCAGGTAACCTCCGGCTTTATTGAATTCCGAGATATTTACCACATTGTTCTTCACTTCTCCGAAGATCCATCCCAGCATATCGAAGAAATGGATTCCGATATTTGTGGCAACGCCTCCCGATTTCTGAATGTCGCCTTTCCAGGAAATATAGTACCAGTTGCCCCGGCTTGTAATATATGTGAGGTCGACATCATAGACCTTGTCTTTCGGGCCGTTAAGAATCTTTTCTCTCAGTTCGGCTATTTTCGGGTGGAGGCGTAATTGCAATACGGTATTTATCTTATGTCCCGTCTCATTTTCAATAACCTGAAGTGCATCCACATTCCATGGGTTAAGTACTATAGGTTTTTCGCAGATCGCATCGGCACCATGTCTCAGTGCAAACCTTATATGGGAATCGTGAAGGTAATTGGGTGAGCAGATGCTTACATAATCGATCCTGGTCCCTGATCTTTTAAGTTTATCGAAATGCCTGTCGAAACGTTCAAATTCAACAAAAAAATCACTCCGGGGAAAATAACTGTCGAGCAGGCCCACACTGTCGAAAGGATCGAGTGTGGCAAGAAGGATATTGCCTGTTTCTTTTATTGCTTTGAGGTGTCGTACTGCTATATATCCTGCAACACCTATCAGGCCGAAATTCTTTTGATCGGGGTTCATTGAAAATATTTTAATTAAATTTCCTGGTTGGATATTTTGGTAACAATATCATTTTCAAGTCTATACCTTTCCATGCTTTCAGGGCAGACAGCAAATCCCTTCACGTCGAATTTCAGTTTGTGTCCGTATTCGCTCATCCAGCCTGTCTGTCGTGCCGGGTTACCCATTACAAGGGCATAGGGTTTAATATCTTTTGTAACGACCGCGCCTGCGCCTATAAAAGCATAGCGGCCGATAATATTTCCGCATACAATTGTTGCATTTGCCCCTATTGAAGCTCCTTTTTCAACGATAGTTGTAACATAGCTGTCTTTACGGATCACCTGGCTGCGGGGATTTGTAATATTTGTAAATACCATTGACGGGCCGAGGAAGACATCATCATCGCAGATGACTCCGGTATATATCGAGACATTGTTCTGTACCTTGACGTTCCTGCCCAGCTTTACGCCCGGAGAAACCACCACATTCTGGCCTATGTTGCAGTTATCGCCGATCTCGGCACCTGCCATTATATGGCTGAAGTGCCAGATCTTTGTTCCTTTACCAATTTTACAGCCTTCGTCAATCACGGCTGTCGGATGTGCAAAATATTCCTGATCCATTTTCATTTTTTATTGAAGAATTCCAGAACACTGATAGCGATATAGTCGAGCTGATCCTGCTCAAGGTCGGGGTGCATGGGCAGTGAAAGCACCTCACTGCACAACTCCGACGTGACCGGGAAATCATTTTCCCCATAACCCAGGTATCTGTAAGCATTCTGTGTATGAAGCGGGCCCGGGTAATAGACCATAGACGGGATCTTTTTGTCGGCAAGATATTTCCGGAGTTCATCCCTTCTTCCGTCTCTTATCCTCACGGTGTACTGGTGAAAAATATGTGTCGAAAAGCTGCTTCTTTCCGGGAGTATTACTTCTCTGCAGCCCGAGAATGCTTCGTCATAATAATCGGCAGCAGATCTTCTTGCAGTATTGAACTGGTCGAGGTATTTCAGCTTTACATTCAGAATTGCAGCCTGTATTGTATCCAGCCGTGAGTTAACTCCTATGTCGTCGTGATGGTATTTAACCTTCATGCCGTGATTGGCAATGCTTCTGATCTTCCGGGCGAGATCTTCATCATTCGTATATAGGGCACCTCCGTCGCCATAGCATCCGAGGTTCTTTGAAGGGAAGAATGATGTAGTGCCTATAGTTCCGATAGTTCCTGCCTTTTTCTTCTTACCGTCAGGAAAGATGAAGTCGGCCCCTGTAGCCTGGGCACCATCCTCAATAATGAAGAGATCATTCTCCTTTGCCAGGTTCAGAAGGCTCTCCATGTCGGCACACTGTCCGAAAAGGTGAACAGGCACAATGGCTTTTGTCTTTGGGGTTATTGCTTTCCGTACCGAATCAGCGGAAATATTATATGTGAACGGATCGGGGTCGACAAGTACAAGCTTTAATCCGAGCAGTGCGACAACTTCGACAGTAGCTATAAAAGTGAAATTGGTGGTGATGACCTCATCCCCTGGTTTCAGATCCAGTGCCATCATTGCAATCTGCAGGGCATCAGTACCGTTGGCACATGAAATAACATGGCCGGCTCCCAGGTATTTCCGGAGATCCTCTTCAAATTGTCTGACATCGGGGCCTTTAATGAAGGCTGTCGAATTTAGAACTGATCTTATGGCATTATCAATTTCCGGGGCTAATTTCCCGTACTGGGCCTTCAGGTCGACCATCTCTATTTCTCTCATCAGAACAGATTTTTCGAATTACGAAGATAGTGATTTTATGCTAATCACGGTTAACCACTCTGCTAAATGACTACCTCTGTGGACTCCCATCACGACCCCGCCGAAGCGCACAGCCATCAACCTGGAGAGCTTTGGGGACGACAGTTTCCCCTCCTTTTTTCAAGGAGGGGTGGCCGGGATTGCTTATTTTGAAATATTTACAATTCTGCTTTCCCGGCCGGGGTGGTTGAACTAACTTTTCGGCCCCCGCCGAAGCGGGGCAGGCTTTTCCCCTTTATTTGCATATACTCTATCAATAAATTTTATTTTGATTCTATGTTATAAGATTTTTCTTATTTTTGTAATGGAAGTTAAATCAGAGATGGATATTACCCCTTTTATACGGGAACTGTTGTTCAGTCATGACTGCGTCATTGTTCCGGGTTTCGGAGGCTTTATAGGGAATTATGTACCGGCACGTGTTGATGATTCAACATCTGTCTTTTATCCGCCGGTAAAGCAGATCTCATTCAACAGGAATCTCAAAAACAACGACGGTTTGCTTGCTGGAAGAATATCCGCTCACCCTGGTATTTCTTTCAATGAAGCAGTAATCATTATCGGAGATTATTCCGCGATGGTCATAAAAAGGATACAAAGCGGAGAAAAGGTTGTTTTCGACAATATAGGGGTTTTCTCAAGCAATAATGAAGGAAGTATACAGTTTGAACCAGACCGTAATGTAAATTATCTGCCCGGTTCATATGGACTGGAATCATTTCAGTTCTCACCTGTCACCGGATATGATGTCAGGAAGCAGATCACAAGGCATATTGACAGGGATCCGGAGCGCAGGCATATAACCCGTGTTTACCTGTGGAGAGCCGCAATAATTGTACCTCTGATAGCTCTTGCAACTCTTATCCCGCTTAAGACAACTCTTCAGAGGTCAAAGATAGAGACAACGACACTGAATCCTGTTTCAAAGACAGTAACCGAAGTTCCTGCCGGATCAGAGCTGACAAGTACACCGGTGGTTGAAAACATTACAGAAGGATTAAAGCAGGCAGAATCTGATGAGCCACTTCAGCCGGTTCAGGCAGCTCCCGTAAATGTGCCGGACGTTAAGGGCGGGGAGGGTCACTTTTACCTTATTACCGGCAGTTTCAGGCTGAAGGTCAATGCCGAACAGCAGGCTGCTTTGCTGAAAAAGGAAGGTTTTGAACCTGAGGTCATTACTGCCCTGAACGGTTTCTTCAGGGTGAGTGCACTAAGATGCAGTGACCTCGAAACTGCAATTGAAAAGAAAGACAGCCTTATTAAGAAATTCCCCGGAACCTGGGTCAGAAAAATATAAGATCAACGTATTAAAAAACGTATTAAAAAACGTATTTTAATACGTATTATTATTTTATCATGCTGCCGTTATTGACCTTGTCAAGCGGAGAGACAAGAACAAGCTTACCATCACTGTCTTCTGCCATCAGTATCATTCCTTTGGATTCAATCCCCTTAATCTTCCGCGGCTCCAGATTTGCCACTATGGAGATCTGCTTCCCGATGAGTGACTGAGGTTCGAAATATTCCGCGATACCCGAAACAATAGTTCGTGTATCTATTCCCGTATCGATCTTCAGTTTAAGAAGCTTGGTGGTCTTTGGTACCTTTTCTGCCTCAAGGATTGTCGCAGTCCGGATATCGATCCTGGTGAATTCCTCGAAGGAAACAGGATCTTTTGCAGGGGCAGCTTTGGATCCGGCAGCTTCTTTTGATTTCTTTGTTGCCATCAGTTTTTCAACCTGCCGGTTAATTACATCATCCTCTATCTTTTCGAAAAGGAAGCCTGGCTTATTAATCTGATGACCGGCGGGCAGAATATCTGAACGACCCGCATCTTCCCATTTTAGTCGGCTGATATTCAGCCAGCCTCTTAATTTCTCCATCGAGAACGGGAGGAAAGGTTCAAGTACTATCGTAAGGTTGCCGGTGATCTGTAGTGCAATATTCAGAATAGTCTTTACCCTTTCCGGATCAGTTTTTATAACCTTCCAGGGTTCGGCATCAGCAAGGTATTTGTTACCAAGCCGTGCAAGATTCATTGCTTCTTTCAGCGCTTCGCGGAACCTGAATGTTTCTATGGCCTCTCCTGTGCTCTCACTGATCCTGGTTATTTCACCAAGTACTGCCTCATCATCAGCAGTTAAGGATGATCTTTCCGGGACTTTGCCACTGTAATAATTGCCTGTGAGCACGAGTGTCCTGTTCACAAAGTTACCAAGTATGGCAACCAGTTCATTGTTATTACGTGCCTGGAACTCTTTCCAGGTAAAATCATTGTCTTTTGTTTCAGGTGCGCTTGCACAAAGCGAGTATCTGAGGGAATCCTGTTTGCCGGGGAATTCCTCAAGATATTCATGGAGCCATACGGCCCAGTTCCTTGAAGTTGAGATCTTGTCACCTTCAAGATTCAGGAATTCATTGGCAGGAACATTATCGGGAAGGATATAGCTGCCTTCGGCTTTTAGCATTGCCGGGAAAATGATACAATGGAAAACGATATTATCCTTGCCTATAAAATGAATCATCCTTGTATCACCGTCTTTCCAGTATTTTTCCCAGTCGGGCGTTAATTCCCTTGTTGCGGAGATATAACCTATCGGGGCATCAAACCAGACATATAATACTTTCCCGGTGGCATTTTTTACGGGAACGGGAACACCCCATTCAAGGTCGCGGCTTACCGCCCTGGGCTGCAAACCCTGATCGAGCCACGATTTGCACTGACCATAAACATTTGTTTTCCACTCCTTATGATCTTCAAGGATCCATTTCTTCAGCCAGGGTTCATACCTGTCAAGAGGCAGGTACCAGTGAAGGGTTTCCTTAAGTACAGGTTTACTGCCGCTTACAGTTGAATGCGGGTTGATAAGATCTGAAGGGCTGAGCGAGGTTCCGCATCTTTCACATTGATCGCCATAGGCATTTTCATTGCCGCAATGCGGACAGGTCCCCATTATATACCGGTCGGCAAGGAAAGTTCCGGCTTCTTCATCATAATATTGTTCTGTTGTCTTTTCTGTGAATTCCCCATTATTGTACAGTTTCAGGAAAAAGTCCGAAGCTGTTTCATAATGCACCTTGTTGGATGTCCTGGAATAGATATCAAAAGCAATCCCGAAATCTTCAAAAGCTTTCTTGTTTATAGAATGATACCTGTCAACTATCTCCTGAGGGCTGACCCCTTCATTCCTGGCTTTGAGAGTGATAGGAACTCCATGTTCATCTGATCCGCAGATCGAAATTACATCTTCGCCCCTTAGTCTCAGATACCTTGTATATATATCGGAAGGAACATAAACTCCTGCAAGGTGGCCTATATGGAGGGGACCGTTGGCATAAGGCAATGCAGAAGTGACCAGGTATCTTTTATATTTCTTCATGGTAATCAGTGATTAACGAATGGTATTTTTAAAAGAGCACAAATATAATAAAAAATGGCGCAACGGTGCAAAAGTACAACGGCACAAAGGGACT
>CAYPHL010000080.1:12299-14453 GCA_964410385.1 uncultured Rikenellaceae bacterium
AAAATTCAGCCTCCGTTCCTGAAGTCAGGGGACGAAGTAGCAATAATTTCACCCGCGTGGGCAATTGATGAGGAAAAAGTAAATGACGGCATTAATGTTCTTGAGGACTGGGGTTTGAGGGTTCATGTCGGCCGCAATGCACTGGAGAAGGATGGACCTTACGCAGGAACCGACAGTCAGAGGATTTCAGATCTTCAGGAGGTGACAGATAATAAGAACATTAAAGCTGTTATTTGTTCGCGGGGCGGCTATGGCATGCTCAGAATAATCGACAGGATAGATTTTTCAGCTTTGAAAAGACACCCGAAATGGTTTGTTGGATACAGTGACATTACAATATTGCTTACCTGGCTGAGCGAGAAAGAAGATATAATATCTATCCATGGTGAGATGCCGTTGAATTACAGGAAAAAGGAAACGAGTCCCGGAACCCTTAAATCACTTCATGGTGCATTGTTTGGTCATTTGGAACCCGTCAGGTGGAAGGGCGAATTTCAGAGACCGGCAGATGTGACCGGTGAAGTTACGGGAGGAAACCTGTCTCTCCTTTACAGTCTTATAGGATCTGTTGCAGAGCCAAAGACACGCGGGAGGATATTTTTCATTGAAGATACAGGTGAATATTATTACCATCTAGACAGGATGATGTTATCACTGAAGCTTGCCGGGAAGCTCAGGGGTCTGGCAGCCCTTGTTACCGGGGGATTCACAAAAATGGCAGAAACTAAAATCCCATGGGGGAGAAGCAGTGAACAGATAATCTCGGAAGCCGTTGCGGCAAATAAATATCCTGTATTGACGGGATTTCCGGCAGGGCATATTGACGATAACCGTGCTTTTTATGTTGGCAGGCGGGCAAAGATAGAGATCAGGAAAGATGAAGCCTCATTATTTTATATCTGATCATCAGAAAGCTGAAAGCAGAAGATCGAGATCTTTGGAAAGTATATTGAATTTCTGGCCCAGGGTTTCATTTGTAAGGATACCATTATAAAGGTATGCTCCGCTGCGGAAACCATGGTCATTTTTAAGGAGCTGGGTTATGCCACCAGATTCAGCCATATTCTGAAGAAGTGGTGCAAATATATTGCTGAGGGCCATTGAAGCTGTTCTGGGCACCCGCGACGGTAGGTTCCATGCTGAAAAATGTATAACTCCGTGTTTTTCATATACGGGATCCCTGAGTGCACGGCATTCTGTCGTTTCGATACAGCCTCCCCTGTCGATACTAAGGTCGATAATAACAGCCTTGCTTTTCATTGAACTTACCATCTCTTCGGTGACATAATACCATGGTCTGAGATCTGCAAGTTCGATCGCACCAATGAGTACGTCGGCTGACTTCAGTGCTTTTTTAAGCACCTGAGGATGAAAAACAGATGTATGCAGCCGTTGTCCCATCAGCACCTCAAATTTCTTAAGACGCTGAAGAGATTTGTCGAAGATCTTAACCTGTGCTCCGAGTCCGAGAGCTGCTCTGGCAGCATATTCCCCTGCAGTATTGGCCCCGAGGATTATTACTTCCGTTGGGGTTATCCCGGTTATTCCTCCCAGCATTACTCCCTTGCCCCCATGATGATTGCTGAGATAGTCGGAAGCCAGCATGATGGCCGTCACTCCGCTGATCTCACTCATCGACTCAACCACAGGCATAATCCCGTTTGAATCGCGGATCTTCTCGAATGCTATTGCAGTTACTTTCTTCCTGATAAGTCCGGCAAGAGTCTCTTCACTCAGTTTCAGGACATTAAGGTACGACATTACTACCTGATTGCCTTTGAGATATTCAGTCTCCTTTGCAGTAAAGGGAGCTACCTTGATTACAACGTCAGATCCATATACTCTGGCAGGCGATTCAGTTATAATCGCGCCATTTTCACTGTAATCCTTATCGGAATAATTTGCACCGCTGCCGGCACCTTTCTGTACAATCACTTCATTATCCGATTCAACAAGCAGGTTAACTGCCTCGGGAGTGAGAGCGACCCGTTTCTCATCATCTTTATTATCACTGGGAATGCCAATAGAAATTCTCCTCGATCTTACCTTGGTTTCGAGGTGTTCTTCCTTTGGCATCAGGGCGCTGTTCCCCAGATTTATTTTTCCGCTCTTGCTTTTTTCGTTCATATCAGGGGTTCCGTTGTTGCATCAAAG
>CAYPHL010000080.1:14553-20300 GCA_964410385.1 uncultured Rikenellaceae bacterium
GGGGGACTTAATGTTTCGGATACTTTCAAGCCCCCCTTGGGGGGATGGGGGGTATACCCTTTTGGGGGATGGGGGGTATATCAGGTTTTGAAACAACCTCTACATCAAGGTAACGAACTCCCTTGTCATCGACAGTGATAATGATTTTATAGGTTTCGGGCGGAAGTATATCTTCGATCAGTTCAGGCCATTCCATGAAACAGTAAGACCCTGATGCAAAATACTCCTCAATCCCGAAATCATAAACCTCTTCCAGTTTCCTTATCCTGTAAAAATCAATATGGTACAGTATTTCCCCGTCCTTTGTAATGTATTCATTTACAAGGGTGAAGGTAGGGCTGCCCGTCTGGCTCACAGCACCCAGCTCACTGCAGATTGCCTTTATTATTGTGGTTTTACCCGATCCCATCGGGCCATAAAAAGCAAGCAGCCGTTTACCTTTCGAAAGTGTTAAAAGCAGTTTTACAACTTCAGGTAACTGGCTGATATTTCTGAGGACGATCTTCATTTATTCACTGGTTCCAGAAGCGCTACAGGCAGCAGCATCTCCTGCATCGATATTCCGCCATGCTGGAAAGTATCCCTGTAGTAACCGGCATAATAATTAAAATTATTCTGGTAAACGAGGAAATCCTTATTTACTGCAAAGATATATCTGCTCGTAATGTTGGATTTTGGCAACTGGGCACTGGATGGTTCCCTGACCTCAAATACCTGGCCGGAATCGTAATTCAGGTTCCTGCCCATCTTGTAACGCAGGTTTGCCGATGTTTTCCTGTCGCCGATTATCTTTACAGGATTCTGGACCCTTATTGTACCGTGATCTGTACTGAAAATTATCTTTACCGGATGAGATGACAGGACGGTGAGTAATTCGAACAGGGATGAATGAACGAACCACGATCTTATCAGGCTTCGGTAAGCCCGCTCATCACTGGCAAGATCACGGATCAGGCCGATTTCCGTTCGTGCATGGGACAGGATATCAACAAAATTGAATACAAGGATATTTATGTCATTATCAAGCATCTGCCTTATCTTGTCATTTACCTTCTTACCCTCCTGTCCGCTGCTGATCTTATGATATGACCACTTATAATTCAGTTTTTTCCGCGCCAGCTGGTTCCTGAACAGCTCTTCCTCGAATTCATTCTTACCTTCTTCCTCGTCGTCATTGATCCAGTACCCGGGCATCATACTTGCTATCTGAAGCGGCATCAGTCCGGAGAATATTGCATTCCTGCTGAATTGTGTCGCAGTGGGGAGGATGCTGTAGTAGATATCTTCTTCAAGGATCCTGTAAATACCTGACAGCTCGGATGAAATAACTTTCCACTGGTCAAACCTCATATTGTCGATAAGGATAAAAAACAGAGGCTGACCTTTGGTTAAATGCGGGAAGATCCTGGATGTGAAAAGAGACGGAGATAAAAGTGGTGCACCTTTCTGTCCCGGGCTGAACCATGAAAGGTAATTTTTAATTACGAATCTGCAGAATGAATTATTGGCTTCATTTTCCTGCATTTTAAGTATTTCGGTTAATCCCGGATCTGTCGATTTTTCAAGTTCGCTTTCCCAGAATACTATTTTGCGATAGAGTTCGGCCCAGTCTGCCGGTGTTGAAGCCGAAGAAATCATATTTCCGATCCGGCTGAATTCCAGGCGGTAGTCAGTTGTGGTTTTTTCGGTGACAAGTCTCTTCTGATCAAGTATCTTCTTTATTGCCAGGAGTATCTGGTTTGGTTTGACAGGCTTGATCAGGTAATATTCTATTGCCGATCCGATGGCAGCCTCCATTATATCTTCCTCTTCGCTCTTGGTGATCATCACAACAGGTATATCGGGCCGGACCTCCCTTATAAGGCGGAGCGTTTCAATACCGCTCAGGCCAGGCATGTTCTCATCGAGGAATATCAGATCATATGCCGTTTGTTTTACAAGGTCAATAGTATCGTTCCCGTTTGAGCATGTATCTATTTCGTATCCTTTGTCACGGAGGAAAAAGATATGAGGTTTCAGAGCTTCAACCTCATCATCTGTCCACAGGATTTTAATTTTTCTCATTCAGTCAGCTTATTCCGGAAGAAAGTTTTCTTTGAAGAACAGAAGATACCTGTCCGGGTTTTTGTCCTCACCCAGGATCTTAAGGTTGGCATCGTTAATTACAAAGGTAAACATTTGCGACCCTGAACTGTTCCTTATAAGCTTTTCCGTGCGGAAGTTCCTGTAGTATTCCATTGCCTGTGAATGGTTGAGGAATCCCGACACAGTTATCATAATATATTTCTTATCGGTGACAGTTCCTTCCGTCCGGTAGTTTTTATTTGTGTAATTATCTATATTATAGCTTATCACATCAAAAGTTGCAAGGTTTATGTTGAAAGCAGGGTCGGCAATAACAAGTACGAACACATTGGTACCTGTTGTATCTGCAGCAAAAAGTTCTCTGGCAATGACTGTCTCCTCCTCGATTTTAAGCTCAGGCATTTTTTCATTGAGGTATGCAACGATCTCGCCTGCTTTTTTACTCTCAGCACTCTCGGGCCATTGTTTGATAAGCTTATTCAGTTCATCCTTAAAAGTACGTTCGTCCGTAATCCTTGCCAGGGAATAAGCTTTCAGAAGCATGAATTTAGGTGCCAGGGAACTCTGGTCATATTTTTTCATTGCCTCATCAATGAGAGATATTGCCCCGGTGAAATTTTCAGCTGTATATTCATTATAGGCCCGGGAATACATTTCCTCCGACATTTTGATTTCGGCAAGTTTCTTTTCATAATAATCCGGGTCGGATAATATCTTCGAATATTCTGTAGAAGGGAACCTCTCAAGCAGCCTCTGTCTGTAAGTCTCCGCCATGGCGCTGTTTGACTGATGGTTTATTCTGTACAGGGTATAGAGGGCTTCCGGGACAAGTTCATGTGCAGGAAAACGTCTGAGGAGATTTTCAAGCGATTCGGTCGCCCTGACCTGGTCGCCTGCCTTTTCCGCATAGGCTTTTCCTGCCTCGAGATATGCAAGGGCTATACGTTCGTTTGATGCTGCCAGCAATGAATCTGTAAGCGGAAGGTTTTTAAGATAGAATTCAGGTTTCTTGTTATCGAGGAGAGCCTTTGATGTATCAGCCCCGGCCTTTTGCCCGTTCTCTTCTGTACCGCCTCCGCCCTGAGATGAGGCTACCGTTGCCTTATTTGCCCTCCTCCAGTTATCTTCAAGCTTACGGTCTCCATAACGGCGCCTGAATTCAGTCCTTCCGAAGGTAAGTGCAGACTGATTATAGAAGTACCATTTACCTTCCTGCTCAATATTCCCCTGGAAACGCCTTTCATTTTCATAATACTGGCCCATATTGAACCTGTCTGTATAGTCTGATGATGTACCCTCTGCTTCGGCTTTTGTTACATCATTTATTATTTTCGTTATGAGTGCATTTCTTTCGGATTCAGGCATGGCGGCTACCTTCTGGAGACTGTCCTCCGTCTGTATTATTACAAGCTGTGAGACAACAGCATTAAGATTCTGTGATTTGGTCTTCAGTGCCTGATAATCGGGATGCTTCTGGTCGAGGAAATACACTGTACTGTCATAGTATTTACCTGCATTCATGAAATCGGGCTTCCTGTAATAGTAATCGGCCAGGGCCAGATAAGATCTGCCTTTCTGGTTCTGATTTGAAGAAGAAGATGATACTGATTTCCTGAAATATTCCAGCGCTTCGTTTTCATTCCCGGCCTTCATCGACAAATTGGCAAGTGAATAATAGATCTGATCCTGAAAATCGGTGTTCTTTGAATCCTTAAGCATTTTTTCGAGCTCTTTGCGGATCTCTGCAGGATTTCCGGAGTTTACATCGAAAACTCCGGCAATATTTATTCGTGCATTGAATTCAACATCGTAAGGAGGATTCATTTTTACTACCTTCTGGTACAGTGATGTGGCCGTGCCGGAATTCCCTTCGATCTCATTTAGCTGAGCCAGCAGATATGTCAGCCTGTAGCGGTTCCTTTTGCCTTTGATAAATTCAAGTGCTTTGCCGAGCGGATCAATTGCTTCCGAATATTTTTTTTGTTTTATGAACAGATCGGCAAAGGTCGTATAATACATACCCTTCAGTGCCCCGGACGATTCGTTTTCAATATCGGTCTCATTCAGGATGCGGTACGCATCTGCATACTTTCCCGTTTCATTGAACAGCCTTGCGAGCCATATCGAAGCTTCTTTTCTGATCATCGGGTCATTAGCTTCTGTGATCGAATAGTTCAGAACTGCCGTTGCCTCTATGTATTCATGTTTGTAAAACCTCGCCATTCCGATAAGCAGGTAACTGTCATCCACCCACTCATTGTATTCTTTCCTGTTGAGCAGATCGGTCCCGGCAGGATCAGGTCTCTTTTTATCTTTGATCTCGGGTCGTGCAGTAATAGACTTAAGAGAGATCAGCTTCGATGCCTTCAGAATAGCCTGTTCCATATCTGAATTACATAGGGAAGCCGTCGACGGATCACTGAACTCAAAAACTTTCAGCAACCCGGCATAATCATCCTTATACCCGTTCGACACCTTAAGTACTCCTGATTTAAAGCTTTCATATCCGTTGAAATAGATATTATATCTGGCGGTCAGACCATGATAGAACCTTGTAGTGCCGGTATTTTTTTCAACCGAGCAATTTACCGGAAGAAGAATCAGGCCAAGAATAGCCAGACATTTATATACGGCTTTCAGTGAAGGCAATAGATGACTTTTAATACTATAAACTAACTTAAGCTGAGTATAGTATTTCAAAGGTAATTAAAATTGGTCAGTTGTTTCTTTCAGGCGGAAATTACTCTTTTTATTTCCGGGACCTCTTTCATAATTGCCTGTTCAACCCCGGCTTTCAGAGTCTGCATTGCATAGGGGCAGCCGTGGCATGCGCCCGTAAGCTTAACTTTTACTTCCAGATCATCATTAACATCAATTAATTCAATATCTCCGCCATCTGACTGAAGATATGGTCTTACCCTGTTAAGCGCTTTAACTACACGTTCTTTTATGGCTATGGTATCTGACATGACAAATGTTTTTATTTTTATTTAAATCAATTATAAATAGAGGGCAATATTACGATTTTTTTCGTTTAGTACAAAATGGGTAGCGGATTAGTACTTAGAGTAAGTTAAAATTTAAAGTACTTAAAGTTAAAAATTAAGGTCATTTATAATTAAATGGATCAATTTCTGTAGACGGGTCCCAGAATTTTTCCCTGAAATCCACTACCCTGTCGTTTTCGACAACAATCCCCTCATTTGCAAGGAGCTGCTCCATTGTTGTAGAATTACCGAAATGATGTTTTCCTGTAAGAAGTCCCTGATGATTTACCACTCTGTGTGCCGGGATGAAATCAGGACGGGCATGGCAGGCATTCAGCGCCCAGCCTACTGTTCTGGCCGATTTTCCGGATCCGAGATACCTGGCGATAGCGCCATAGGATGTTACTCTCCCGTGTGGGATGAGCTTTGTGATCTCATAAACCAGATCGAAAAAATCCTTATTTGCCAAAGAATTTTGAGATTTCATCTTCAATGATCCTGTTTTCAGGCAGAGTGAAAGCCAGCAGATGGATTTTCCGACCTTCACTCAGATAATTTTTTTCGTAATGAGTTTTGATAAGAAAAATTTCATTCAGGTCATCTTCCCCGTACAGGTCGGTAGTTGCTATAAGTACGGGGAGATTATTTTTTTCAGCAAGCGACCTTGTATAATTA
>CAYPHL010000081.1:0-20071 GCA_964410385.1 uncultured Rikenellaceae bacterium
TTAAGAAAATACTGCCCGGTTGGAAATGCATCGATACTGATTTCCGGTATGTTACCCGGACCAATATTTCTGAATTCCTTTGTCAGGATTACATTCCCGTAAATATTTGTTATACTGACCTGTAATCTGTCAAATTCTTCTTCACCGGGATTAAGGCGGATAAAGTCAGAAGCAGGATTTGGAAAGACAGAAATATTATCAAATTTCTGTCCGTAGAACATTGAGGTCCTTGCTCTCTGCTGAATATTGATACTGATTGTATTGTTGAACTGATTCTTAACCGTAACAACAGCATTTTTTCTTAAAAGCGAAATATTTTCTTTCCAGGCTATCTTTATCGATGAAGTACCATCCTTTACAGCACTGAGCCATAAGGAATTTTCTGTTACGTCCCAGGCATAATTGGATTCTATACTCAGAGCTATGCTGCCCGCATCGGTAGTACCGGTCTTGATTGTATCATTATCATGAAGAGGCTGCCCGTCAGGTTTGTAAAGGTCGAATATGACCGGATCAAATATAACCACTGCAGCAGATTGAACTGAGATACAACCCGATGAAGCGGTAACAGTAAATGTGTATGAGCCCGCGGGCAATCCGCTCATTGTTCCGGACGTACCTGTTCCCGTAACTGATACTCCTCCGGGGGTTCGGGTAAGGGTCCATGTTCCGGTTGAAGGTAATCCGGTTAGTACCACACTTCCGGTAGTTACAGCCTGTGTCGGTTGGGTGATCGTCCCGATCGCAGGTGCAGCCGGGACTAATGGTTGCGGAGAAATGGTAACGCCTGCCGGGATACCTGATGTACAACCTGATGAGTTGGTTACAGTATAGGTATAATTACCGGGATTTAGTCCTGTTATGGTTTTGCTTGTCCCCGTACCGGTAACTGTACTTGCTCCCGGTGATCTGGTAAGAGTCCACGTCCCTGACGATGGAAGGCCGGTAAGAACAACACTTCCGGTTGCAGTATTACAATCCGGCTGGGTTATAGTACCAACCGCAGGAGCTGCTGGAGTTACTGGTTGAGGATTAATAATGATACCTGATGATGAGGAGGAAACACATCCTGAGGCATTGGTTACAGTATAGGTGTATGTCCCTGCTGCCATTCCTGTAATTGTCCTGCTTGTCCCTGTCCCCGAAGTCGTTACACCACCCGGGGTGCGGGTGAGGGTCCAAGTCCCTGTTGCCGGCAAACCGCTAAGTATTACACTTCCCGTGGCAACAGTGCAGGTTGGTTGAATTAAGGATCCTGCCACAGGCGCAGTTGGAGTTGAAGGCTGAACATTGATTATAACGTAACCTGATGCGACTGAACTGCATCCTTCTGAATTCTTAACCATGAAGGTATAGGTACCTGCTGACAGGTCTGTTATGGTTTTTGTTGTACCGGTACCTGTAGTTGTTGTCCCTCCCGGGGACTGTGTCAGTGTCCAGGTACCCGCCGAAGGTAAACCGTTCAGTACAACACTTCCTGTTGCAATACTGCATGTAGGCTGTGTTATCGTGCCAACTACCGGTGCAGGCGGGGATGCAGGTGCTGCTATTATAACCACATTCCCCGAAGGCTGGGAAATACACCCTGAGGAGTTGGTTACAGTGAATGAGTATGTACCCGGATTGATTCCGGTAACCGTTTGTACAGTTCCTGAACCGGTTATAGTGATTCCGCCGGGATTCCTTGTCAGTGTCCATGTACCCGTCGACGGGAGTCCCGATAATATTACTGAGCCGGATGGAACACTGCACGAAGGCTGAGTAATAGTCCCGGTGATGGGAGCCATAGGTGACATTGGTGGCTCATTTATAACTACCGGGGATGATGGCGGTGATGCACATCTCGAAGCATTGGTAACCGTAAAAGTATATGTACCTTTTTCCAGACCCGTAATGGTGGTACTTGTTCCAGTCCCGGTAGTAATAATATTCCCCGGATTTCTTGAAAGAGACCATACTCCAGATGCCGGCAGACCATTTATAATAACACTTCCCGTTTTTATGTCACAGCCCGGCTGGGTAATTGTACCCGGTACTGGAGCTGCCGGTTCGGTACAGGGACTGACTAAAGTTACATTGAATGAGATTGTCGGTCCTGGAATACCTACATTTGATATATTTAATCCACCAACACTTCCGTCCTGAAGGAAAGAGTTCGGATTGGTAAGGTCAGTTATCGAAGTCCTTCCGGAAGAAAGGGAATAAAATGCATTATTAATGGCCCCGTTTACAGTAAGTGTCCCGTCAGGCCGGTAAATATACACTTCATCAGGCGGGCCACCGGCATTTCCGGTATGTCTGGTATCTATCCTGTATACTATTAGTCCGGAACCTGGAATATTTGTTTCAAATGTTCCCGATTTATTCCTGTATTCAACTACAAAAAACTCATCCGTGGAATTCGGAGAGGCTATCCTGTAGCAGTTATTCCCGGGTGATGTAAGTGGATTGAGGGTATAGGTTCCCGAAGTTGAAATAAGGGGGATAGATGTTATCCAGAGGTTTCTGGAATATTTCCATTTCATATAAGCAAGCATATGCCCGCCACCACTGTGCATCAGATCCCATGGGCCTGCCGGAGACATTCCATTGGATGTATAGTGATACAGATCCGGTGCACCGAGCGTATGAAATAACTCATGACACAGAGTTTTAACAGAGACCTGATTTTCCGGCTGAAATGTATAGTCAAAAACCCTTTTACCATTAATATAGACAACCTTGGAATAGAGAGCCCACCTGTGAGCCCAGAGAAGGTCATTCCATGCACCCTGTTCTCCTTTGATTATGAAACATACATTATCCACATAATTATTGAGGTCATTGTCTATTGCAAGGGAGGAAGGAACCGGAGAATTTGCATTTATCCAGGTGATTGCATCAGCCAGAAGGGTATGCTCCCTTGCCATCTTCTGGGAATCATTTGTATATCCGCCCGGATTGGTCGTTTCATTATATGGCTGGAAATAACTTCTTACATGTGAATCCTGATAAGATAAATTAACCGTCATTGCACAAGCCGGGTAATGAGTGCTGCTTAACTCAAGCTTTCCGTAGGATACTTCCTTATAGTATGATTTTACAGAAACCCCTGCCGCCGGATTGAATCTGTCATCAAATACCTGTCTTGAAGTTGTGAATTCCGTATCATCCTGAAAACGGATATAAATAACAAGATTGTTCAAGGTGCCGGTAAGAGGTGCATTTTCAGGTTCATCCTTTTTATCAAGCTTATAGCTGAACATTTCGTCATACCTTTGCCGGTAATCATCCGCAGATATCTTCTCCCACTTCCTGAGCCCTGCTTTCCCCGGATCAACGCTGTTGACCCTGTACTCCGAAGGGACCAGAATATCCCCCTCTCTTACCGCATAGTAGAAGAATCCGTCACCAGCCTGGATAATTGTATAACCATCCTTATCATGTATCCAGTTAAAGAACTCATCACCCGAAACGAAACAATCAATTATTTCTCCGTCAGGCTGCTTAATCTTATGCGGAAGATAATCAAACCAGGCTGCCTCTGTAGCAGAAAGGATCAGCATAATCCCGACAATAACAAGGCTTAATCTCCTCATATATAGTACATTCTTACCATAATCCTCTATCCTCAAACCAACATCAGGGTGCTTCCTGAATAAAACATGTAAACAATATTTCCCATGTTCTATTTCAACATAAATATATGTAAATCATTCCTTTAATTTTTTCATTTTTGACAAATCCCGATGCTAATTTGACGAAGTTCATCTGATCCGTTGCTGGGTATCCTGAACATTACCAGGCCTGAAGAAAGCAGGTAAGAATAATTTTAGTAACTTTAAGCGGTACCTGATATAGAGAATTTTATAAACAGTAACACTCCCGGAAATGAGTACAGTCTGGTTTATGTTTACCTTTATAAACATCTTTAATTTTATTATCACTTCATACTGTATTTTGCTAAGTAAGCTTCATCTTGTAATAAGCCTGTCAATTCTCATCTTTATTCTGATCGCTTTGGTAATGAGCGTTTATATTTACCGTACAAACAAGAAATTCAAGATTTTAAAAGAAGCTGCCGAACTTGAGAAAAATCGCTTCAAGGTACTTATTGAAGCTCAGGAAATGGACTGGAAAAGGATTGCAGGAGATCTTCATGACAGTGTAGGACAATTACTTTCATTGTCGAAGCTTCATTTGTCTGAAATTATTGATTCATCAGAAGCTCCGAATCCCGGGCATGAAGTAATGCTTAACCGTACTGCACAGATCATTGATGAAGCATGCCAGGAAGTAAGGAATATATCGCATAATCTGATGCCCGGGCCATTAATAAGACTGGGACTGGTATCTGCGATAAAGGAGCTCGTGAGAAAAATAAATTCCTCAAGAAAAGTTAAGGTTGCATTTTCAAGTAATATAAGTGATATCAGATTCAACGAGAAGATCGAAATATCTCTATACCGGATCATCCAGGAAATTTTCAGTAATATCCTGAAGCATTCAGAAGCAACGGATGTTGAGATCACTCTGAATATCCTTGAAAATCAAAGATTGAACCTGTCAATAAAAGACAACGGGATAGGATTTGATCCTGAAGAGATTGAAAGAAGTGATGGTATCGGATGGAAGAATATTTACTCGCGTCTTGCAATAATAAACGGATCTATGAATATTGATTCGAAAAAAAATCATGGAACCTTCATTGAAATAAATGTAATACTTTAAATAACCGGGTATGAAACCTAATGAATGCGGCCAGGTAGCTCAGATCCTGCTTGTTGATGACCACCAGATGTTTCTGGACGGTTTAAAAACTATGTTGTCAAAGGAAAAGAACCTCAATGTTGCAGCTGAAGCCAATAATGTAAAGGAAGCTCTGGAAATACTGGCGAAGACCAGGATCGATCTGGTCATCACTGATATTAATATGCCGGTAACATCGGGCACTGAACTTACGAAGCAGATCAAAAGGGAATATCCTCATATAAAAGTCCTTGTACTGACAATGTATAACGACAGGGAGATAATACATGAGATAATAATGACTGAGGCTGAAGGATTTATCCTGAAGAATTCAAACAAGAGAGAGCTGCTGAACGCGATCAACAGGATTATCGATGACGGGACATATTACAGCAATGAAGTGATTTCCATTATGACTGAAAACTATGTGGCAAAGGAAAAAATAAAGGACAGGATACAGGAGCTTTCAGCCAGGGAGAAAGAGATAATTTCACTGATCTGCCAGGAGTTAACTTCAGCCGAAATTGCTGATAAGCTTTACCTCAGTCCGCTTACTGTGGAGACCCACAGGAAAAATATTCTGCGCAAAACCAACAGCAGGACAATTGTAGGATTAATAAAGTATGCGATTGAGAACAAAATAACCGGATGATGTGTAAGTACAAAACCTGATCCTCCTGCCGGGGCCCCTCAGAGTTTTTCATCTGGTTTTGCTGCCGAGCTCAAAATTACCAGTTGCATTTATAATCAAAGTATTCAGTTTGCCTGGATCCACCTTATCTCTGGTCTCCGAATCGATCAGTATCCTGGAATCTCCCTTCAGGAACATGCCATAATCCCATCCTTTCCTGATGTTGAAGAAACGGTGTCCCGATCCTGTTAAAGAGAATTCACATCTTGAGAAACCTTCATCAGGAACTGTGACATCCCATTTAACAATAAGCTGAAAATCAAGAGCTATGTCTGCGATCTTTCTGCCGGCTTTCACAAGCTCCTGTTTATTGACAATATCAATATCTATAAAACCCTGTGACTGGCCTTTCGAAAGAGAGTCTACTGGTATTGAAACAGAAAGATTGGAATCCCATTTGTATCCTGGAGTAATCTCAGCATCCGGCAAAGCAAAACCATTCTTCATGTACATAAGCAACCTCCCTATATACGGATCGGCCTGGGCTCCTGAAAGATCCATACCCATAATCCGGGGCAGGTCATACCATTCTCCTGAAGATAACCTTTTCCTGTTCTGCTTTTCACTGAGAACGACCTTCATGAAACTGAACAGGCTTTCACCTGTTCTGATCTGTCTGTTATCTGCCTCAAGGGATGCATGTGTCAGTTCTGATACCCTTGAAATATAGGCAGAATCGATCATGCTTCCGGTAATGGTCTCCGTCAGAATTGTTTCCAGATCAATCCGGAGGGACTTCAGATCATCCTTTGAAAGAATTTCCCTTATGCTGCCAAAGATTGAGTCATTCTGAAACCGTAGTGAACCGCTGTCAGACAGATGAAAATTCTTTTGAGGTATCACAATTTTATTTATTCTGAAGTTCCAGTATGATCTTTTATCCGACTGGATCTCTTTGTCCTGTTTAAATTTATATGCCAGCTTAATACTCTCATCACTCTGGCATGAGCTTAAGAGATTTAAGAGAAATATACCCAGGATGCCGATTATAGAATTTTTATTCATTTGGAATATTTTTTTACTGATAATTATAAATGTTTAAATCTCCTGTGCCGGGCTATTCATATTTTAACGGGATTATGAACCTTTGCAGTTTTTTTTTAGAAATTCTCATCCTGAAACTTTTTTCAGAGGTTGTTAAGTCCGGATTATTTCAGGAAGCTGAGAAACATCAGCTTCCTGAAATAGAATCCGGGCAGATTCAATAATACAATATAATTATTATCTGTAGTAATACCTTGTAAAAGTTTTTGATACATTGAAAACATCTCTGTTAAAGAAAGTTGTCGAATAACCCAGCCCCTTTAATGAAAAATAGACATTTCCCCGCAGGTAAGCTGTTCTGTCAATATAATATCCCCCCGATCCGGCATTTAAGTAGAAATTAAAATACGGGTTGACGCATAGTTGAGGGCCCAGGACGCTATAAAGGTTTGCTGAGACATATACTTTGAGACCGGGTGTAACTGTCAGATTAACGTTACTGTTAAACGCCGGTGTCGTAGCTGAAAACGTCGGTGAAGGAGCGCTGCTGACGTTGGTCCATCCGGCTGTCCTGCTCCATTTTGCCCCTAAAGTTACATTACTTGATACGGTAACACCCTGTTGTATCCAGCAGGATGCTGATGCTTTGACAGAAACATTTGCATCCATCTGGGCTTTAAAAGTGATCCAGAAAGGAACAACTCCTCCTATAAGGGTAAAAGCAGATTGATTCCATGAAGCAATATTTCTTGAGAAAGTATTCTGGTAACCTGTTTTTAAAGTTACCTTATAAGCTGCATTTCCTTTACAGGAATTCTTTATGTAAGCCTGGGCATTCTGTAAAGTACCGCCGGTTACTTTGGCATCAAAGTGGAATACCGGATTGAAAGTTATTCCTCCCGAAACTATCTGAACCTTTAAATATGAATTATCGAGTACGGTTAAACCGGAAAAAGTCTTTGATACATTTATACCTTTATCAAATACATACACTCCGTCACTGATGGCAGAGTAACTTTTTGCATTGTGTATCTCATCTTCATCCTGAATACGTTTCGCCTCAATTTTCCTTAACTCATCATTCGTAAAGTAGGCATCTCCTTCAGGTGCGGTGATATCAATCCTCTCACGTCTGTCCATTACGCGGTTAAGTTCCGCAACGGGATCTTCAGGGGTAAAAACAAATTCTTCTCTTTCACAGCCGGCAACAATAAGGAAGGTTAGCAGCAGTGTAAAAACGGCAGGTTTTGGTCTTAAAATTTTCATCGTCTTGGATTTTGATTGGTTAAACTTCATTTTTTTTGAACTGATCATTGCAATGATTATAAGGTGAATTTCTTTTGTCTTCGTCTGTCTTTTACCTGTGACCGGTTTACAGTCAGATTGTATCATCAAATTTCAACTATATTGAAAACCTGATCAATAACTCAGTTCTGGTATTTTAAATACCTGCTTTAATTACAGTTAATACCTGCCGCTGATTATTTTAATACCTGCCAGGGACGTTATTAATACCTGCTTCCGGGTATCCTTCACCATATAGATTTTATTAAAAAAACCGGCAGGTTCCCTCATTGATAAGAGGCACTGACCTGACGGTTTTTCAATTCTGCAAAATGGCATTAAATATGCCAGGAGTGATTTTGAAGCAAGAAATATTCCTCTTCAATATGATGAGATCAATCCACTGCCGTGCTTGATTTATTATCTCTTATAGTACCTGCCGGTACCTCAATATGCTTGGGTGAATTGCTCCCTGTGAAATAGGATACTATACCCGGTAGTAATTTACCCATATCAACAGCGCCATAAACCCTGTCAAACTGATGTTCCAGAGGCTGGCCTGTAATTATGATCCATCCGTCACCAAAATTGAATTCAATCAGTGTTGGATTGTTATTTGAATCAGTACAATATATTGTTGTCCCATCAGGAAGATCGGTAAAGAACTCATGACTGGCATAATTGTGATCCATTTTTTGAGGCAGAGTTGCAACTAACGGGAGGTTTGTATCAGTTACATAATTATAATAATCCAGTCTATAATTGCTCTTAACATTCCCGGGAAGTGATAAACCGGCAGTTGCCATTGAACCAAGATTCCAACCCTTGTCACAGGCTTCCCATAACAGAGCACCACCATTATTTACAAAATTTGTAAATCGTATCTGACTTGCTGCATAATTGTTATAGAAGTTCTGTTCCTGATCATTTGAAATAATCACAAGATCTTCTCCGGGAATCAGCGGGACACCGGACATTCCGGTTGATTTGATTATTTCGTATGTATTTTTACCTGTGCCTTCCGAAAATCCATTAGCTTTCAGCATCCTGATCATAGCATCACTGCTCCACGGATTCTTATCCATAAACAATTTGACATGTGAAGCTGTTCCTGCACCTCCCCCGACATTCAGGGTATGACTAGTCATACCTATAAGTCCGTCAGAGTCTTTGGCCGAAAGCGTGACAGTGTAGGATGAGCTTTCGGTAAATGAATGACTGATTGTTAAGTTATTTGTCCACTCAGTATCCCAGGTGCCGTCTGAATCAAAATCCCAGCGAAACTTCAATTGAGAAATATTGTCGATATCATCAGTTGTTTCAGAAGCATCAAACTGAAACTTTGTACCAATAATTCCGGCAGGCGGGGTAATTTTAAACTTAGCTTCAGGCTGAAGATTCTCCTTACTGGTTGTAATGACACCATTCTTTTGAGTGATCATGAAATTTAATTCCTCAGGAGCAAAAAGCAGATCGTAAAACATTGGCCCAGGTCCATTTGCCATTGAAACCAGCTTGAAACCGGTGTTTAAGCCACCACATATTTTTGCAAAAGATTTAAGTGACTTTGCTGCTGCTGCTTTTCCTCCCTCTTTAATACCCGAGGCATAAGCCCATTTAATAAGACCCTCGGCATTATCGGCCATCAGTCCGGCAAAACTTGAGACAAATCCAAACAGATTCTTTGTCTGGACTGCCCTGGTGAAACCATAAATCCGAGTTGTGCTGATATTAATATATTTTGCCAGCGATTGCCAGTTTGGAGATGGCTTAAATCCGGTAATAATATCAATAGTATAGATTATAATCTGACCTGTGTTACATAAAGTCGACCTTCCTACAGGGTCATCCCATTGCATAATTTTGGCAAAGTCCATCCCACGTGTGAGATAAATCCTGAACTGCCCATCTTTAAGTGTATAATTTGTTCTGGCCGGATCGTTCCATGTAACCAACTTATTCAAATCCCAGTTGAATTGGATTATACCTCCCTGTCTTTTAACAGTAACAGTGTTCAATATTTTGGTGGGCTCACCGGCATCATAAATACCTGCACCATAGAAGACATGCCGGGGATTAACGAAAACTATATCATCTCCTGCAACATCCTCAATAGACGGTTCTCCACCAAACATTTCACCATACTGCGATTTGCTTCCTGATTGAAGGGATTCGATAGATTCTTTCATAATCTCAACTGCAGACTGAAAGAATACTGGATTTGATTCAACATCAAAGACTGTTTCAGCATCGTTTTTAACAGTCTGCCTGAATAATGTGATTAATTGAGGAAACTTTTGATTTTTTTTCGCTGAATTCAGATACTGGAGCCTCTGATCATAGGTTGTATTTAACAGGTGCGGATTAGCCAGCATAAATGCCAAAACTGTAGATGTATCATTTACCATCACTCTTCGGGTTACCGGATCATATAAACCAACATAGACAGGATTCTCTGTTTCCTTTGATACCACCATCAATTGCTGAAAATTTTCGGGCACAGTGGCATCCAGACTAAAATTCCCTGCATCATCAAAATCTGAGGATCCTGCAAAAGACAATATTTCAAGATCCGAATAATTCAGGCCTGATCCTTCAACCAGGTTCAATTTTCCTGATCTGGATTCCACAGGGATCTTATCAAATTCATAATCATCTCTGTTACATGAACTCAGAGTAGCAAAAACTATTAAAAAAAGTAACGAAATCAGAATTGGTCTTTTCATTTTGTCTTTTTATATATGAGTATTATAGATTGCAAGTGAGATACCAGTATTAAAATTGTCGAATGGGGACTCATAAAATTAGTGTAAAATAAATATTATGTCGACTGAAAAATGCCATGACAATGCTCATTATCAAATGCTTTAGTCAACACCCAGAACATTTTCATCAAACGCTGGATACAGCTTGTCCCGGGAATAAATAATTTAACCAAAAGTTTAGCATTTTTTTTGCCATCCCCGGCTCAGCAGTTGTTTTTATTTCTTCAGGTTTCTATATCATATTGATATCATGCTAAATACAAGCTACGTTAATACAAAGGGATACAGAATATTCAATTTGACCAACCAGGGAATTATTTTGATAAATTACCGGAATGAATTTGCATCAAGCTTCAGATTTAAAGTATCCTTCTAAAACAATCAACGTATTAAAAAACGTATTAATCTACGTTTTTTAATACGTTGATCATTTAGCTTATTACTACTTTCCCCGGCAGCTACAGCGCTTTATAGCTTATCATAAGGGATGACGGTTTTGACGGAATGGTTATTTCAAGATCATCCATAAGTTCGCGGCCGGACTTATTAATAACTATCCCGTAATCCTCAAAAGTGATCTCATATGCAGAAGCTGGCTCAAGGCCGGATAATTTAACATGGATGGTCTGTTCATTGCTTCCGCTCCGACGGAAGGCCAGAATTATTCCATCTTTCCTGTCAGGCCGGTTCAGCTGATAAGCCAGCCAGACATCATCTCTTGTATTATTTACAGGTTGTGTCAGAGGATAATAGTCAGCATAATAATACGGCCGCATTTGTTTGAAATCACTGATCCGCTTCTGAATGGCTGATACCGGTTCCGAATTTCTGCCGGTAACTTCCCAGTTCAGCACAGCAGTGGCTCCAAGTCCCGACCTGAAGGTATAGCTATCAGTGCTATATATTGCTGTCCCGTGGACAGGCAGGTAAAAATGCAGTCCGTAGGTGTGACACTGATATCCGTTAGGTTCACCATACTGGTAATCGGTGCGCCACAATGGCGAACTGCGGCTTGTTGTTTCAAGATCAATCCGCCTTCCTCCGCTTGCACAGTTATCAATAAGCAATTCCGGAAAACGCACAAGAAGAGAGTCCCAGAATGCATACAATCCTTCAATATGCCTTATCTCATGAATCCCTGTACGTCCGGGTTTATCATATTCAGTCCAGTACGGGTATGGATCCATGTTGAAATCCTGTCTGTAATAATCGATACCTTCAGTTTTTATTATTGAAGATATACGGTCTGTGAGCCATACTCTTGCCTCAGGATTTCCAAGGTCGAACAGAAAATTGTCATTTCCCTGCAATTTAAGCAGCCATTCCGGATGGTTCTCTGCAATTTCAGTACCCGGACGAACACGCTCAGGCTCGAACCACACCATGAATCTGGCTCCGGTGTTGTGAACAGCATCCGAAACAGGTTTCAATCCGTTGGGGAATCGTTCCTTGTCGGCCGACCAGTTTCCTACATTCTGCCACCAGCCGCCATTCTGCTTATTTGTACCGCAGCCTTCATACCAGCCGGCATCGAGCCAGAAAAGCTCAGGAAGAACCTTAAAATAACGGTACCGGTTTACCAGGGCAATTGCATATTCACCGGTAAGACATTCATATTCACCACAGGGAGCCGGATCGCCGTAGTCAAAACTGCCGGATAAAGGATACTCTGCAAATTTCCCGTTGATCATACGCGAATGGTGTGCAAGTATAAACCGGCGGAACTGATTATGCCCGATCATCCTGTCATTCCCTTTCCAGAAAAGCAGACAAATTCGCGGCGTTCTGATCTCTTCGCCGGGTAACAGCATCAGACTCATTTTTTCCATTCCGGCTTTTAAAGAAACTGAATTCCCGTTTTCCTGCCTGACATCGGCGTACCACTTTCCACTCCAGCCAATTGAAGTAACAAATCCCTTTCCACCCGGTATTTCCAGATTGAAGAACGGAAATGCAGTATTATCTGATGATCGCCCCCCGGACGGCGTCATGTAGATATTCTTCCCCGGTAACATTATTTCATCAACGGGTTGAAAGTCGCTTCGCTGAGCACTGCTCCCGCGGGAATGATGAAGAATAAACTCCCCCTCTTCACCTGAAGTGAATGCATGATCAATTACTGCAGCTTTCTCAATAACTTTTGAATTTCGGGTGGATGTATTTGAGAATTTCAAAACCCATTCAACTGCAGGGTAATCATTGTAACAGGTAAGGAGACATTTCACCCCGAGTCCGCTTCTGCTGTCGGAATACTTGAAAATATATTCAGTGAGTCTGCGATCCCCGGTTTCAGATTTCTCAGATGAAAAATGCCACGATCTGATGAATGAATCAGAGCTCCTTCCTCCATATATAAAAGAAAAAGGCGGGATCTTGTCCTTTGCAAAATTTTCTTCAATCCATTGTTTAACTGCATTATTATCCAGAGGCATTTTCACAGGAACCTGTGAATTTAAAATTCCCGGATTAACAATGAATAATAGCAGAAGTACTTTAAAAGCTGAACCTGCTTTCCTCATTATTTTCCTTAAAATCATAACGTCTGAATTCATATACTGATTATTTTAATTCATAGCTTGAAATAAGTTGAATTGATGAAATTCTACCCTGCCTTAGTATAGTTTTCATTTTGACAAGCTGTTCTGTTCCATTTCAAGCTTCAGTGTTTCGATTGAATGATGTCCGGTCTTAATCCCGAGGCTCTTTCCGCTTCCCAAAATGTTTTTACCATCTTCCTCAATCATATTCGTTTTCTGTATTTTGCTGACAGGCTTAAACAGGCTTATTTTTGCCTCAACATCCTGACCTTCTGATTCATAAAAGCGAATTATAACATTGTCATCGTCATCACACTTCTTAACGGTGCTGATAATAATGTTTTTGTTATCGGCAGATATAAAGCTCATTGATTCCGGAGCGCTTCCTCCGGTCAGATAAGGTTTAACTGTGATTGTCCTAAGTGGTTGGTTAGACTGGATACCATTGTGGTAACCATTGATCCAGTCTCCTTCATGCGAATAGAGGGAGAAGGAATAATGGTGGTCACCCGGCTGAAGATAATAATTGCCTTCCCCGTGACAGCTTTTCCGGCTTGCAAGAAGGACCGGCTGAAGAACCGGGTATGATGCCGGGTTTGTTGTCGGATCGATCCAGTCGAAAACAGCAACATCAGAGCTGATAGTGATACCGGTTTCCCCGTCTGAGGCTGAGAACCAGTCCTGCACTTCCCTCGGGTGTACTTCCACACAAGGTGTATCATATATTTGGGAAGCTTTAGAAAAGCCTGCTGCTCCACTGATCTCATCCTTCCCTACTCTTACGACACCCATTGGTACTTCATAGGCAACCTCAGAAGCCTGCTGGTTCACCGGCCAGGCCATACGGAACTCACGGTAACGCTCCCCGTCAAAGCCAAGAAGACTGATATTTACATCTATCCGTTTAATGGTTTTATAAAATACTATTTCCTGGTCAATAGTGACGTGTCTGATCTCCTTCCTGAAATGATAAACATCCCTGACGGGCCCGGAAGAAATAAGCGCCCATGGCTGTCCGTAAGAACTCAGCTTCTCAAATCCCTCCATTGTGGGTTGCTGGACATCAGTGAACTCACCGGCACCATTACCAACCGACTGCAGCGTGAAGATCTCGGCGCCAAGGAATTTGGTAGTATTAAGCAGATTTACACCCAGTTCCTTGTCGTATAATGATTTTAGTCCTCCTGCAGCAAATTCAGCTTTATAAAACCTGTTCTCAAACTTATTACCAGCTATTTTACTCTCAGAGTTCCAGGTCTGTTTCTTACCCTTTAGGAGGTAATATGTCTTATATCCCACAGGGGGAATATTCTCAGCAACAAACATGAAAGTGATAACCTCATCCCTGTTCCCCTTAATTCTGTGATCATCAGTAAGCTGATAAGGGATCGCATTACCGTTTTCATCAAAAAGTCCGAAATTGTTCATATCATTTCCTTCAGCGTCGAGGGTAAAAAATGCAATATCAGTTCTCTTCCACGAAAGGGAATTGAAGACCACAACAGGAATTCCATCGCTTACGAATCTGATCCTTGAGGCTATATTTTTCAAGGACTTATCAATGATACCGGCAGCAATATCCCGGGCTTTTTCATAAGCTGTTCTGAAGGCTCTGTCTGTCAGTTCACCGTGTTTTCCGCCCCAGCCATGGTCGGGATATATTGCATTTTCCCATGCTGTAATAAATGTTTGTTGGGGATATGCTGAAAAGGTGCCGGCCTGAAGTGCATCGAATGTCGCGAACTTTTCTGCATCGGTAAGCAGTCTCAGACCATCACGCGAAGCTTCGAGAGCTTTCTGATGGGAGGGTCCGTGTATATAAAGCCATACATCCGGCCGTTCTCCGTCAATCCGGCTGAAATCAGGATTACCCTTTATTACCGCATCGGACCATTCTGTCGCGGTTGAATATCCGATGGAAGGTTTTTTCATTTCCTTTGCTTTTGAGTTCCAGTCATTAAAGAACGCATCATAATCCGGTGGTGTAGCGAAATCGTGAGAGTAAATAACCGGAAGCTCAGGCACTATGTTCCTGTTACGGTATATCTCATTCCATTCGCAGAGCATTTTTGTAAAAACCTTTGTCAGTGAATCAATATGTGATCCTGCCTGACGCAGGGGAATCCCTGCTTCATCATACTGACCCGGTGAAAAGCAGGTTATATAGCTGCCGTCAGGACTGAACCATCGGTAGATGCCCGGCTGATGTCTGCTGAACTGCATATAGGGTATTCCCGATTTTGATAGTATCTGGGCCATCTGAAGCGATCTTCCGGGTACATCTTCATTCCAGTAAGTCCTGAAATCACATCCCGGGAGGATCTTCTTCATCCATTTTCTTCCGAGATAGGCCTGCCTGATAAGCGCCTCACCGCTATACATTGATTCATAAGGCTGTTTATAGGTTGCACCCCATTCAAGCCTGCCTTCTTTTGTAAATTTTAATATTTCCGGCAAAGAGGAAGGATGCCGCTGAAGATATTCCTTAAGGCTCAGAGCATCTTCAACCGAGAACTTGAAGGAAGCATTTTTCCTTAGTCTTTCAAGAGCAGGAGTGATAACCATTCTGTCGCGGTAATCAATACAGGCTTCTATGCTGTCCATCCATGCAATATCCTGGTGTGAAGATGAAATAACACTTATCCTGCCGCCATTAAACCAGGAAAAATCATTTCCGCGTGACAGACCTGATGCCGGATGCTGACCCGTTGCATTCACCAGTGATGATACCACCAAAACCGGTATAATAAGAACTCTCAGGGCAAAATTTCGGATTTTCATATATTCAATGTTTTAGAGTTTGAAGTTTCTTGCTGTTTGTATCATTGCTTCAAGGTTTTCAGAAGGTGTCACCGGTGGAATGGCACACCCGGCATTTAAAATTAACCTTCCCCTACGTGCATATATCTCCAGAAGCTCTTCCGTTTTTTTTCTTACATCTCCTGAACTGCCAAGGGCTAGAACACCGCTGGGATCGATATTACCAATAAAAACAGCTTTTGTTCCGAATGTCTTTAGTACCTTCCCGATGTCTGTTTTGTAATCAAGTTCAAAAGAATCAGCTCCTGTCGTAAGCATATGTTCCAGGATAACATCAGTGTTACCGCATATATGCAGGGCATAAGGCATACCAGCTGAATGAGCCACATCCGCAACCTTTCTTTCATAAGGCAGTGCATATCTGACATATATTTCAGGAGATATCATTTCAGGACCAGCCGGGCTGTCACCGTTCGATACCATATCACATCCGGTCTGTGCCATAAGTCTGATGAACTGTGATGTAACATCTGTACAGTATTCCAAAAGACAGTTCAGTTGCTCATCTGTGCCTGTCATAAGGTCGAGCATCCAGTTCTGGGTGCCCCGCATCATGCTAGCAAGTGAAAACGGTGCCTGATCGCAGTTGCCCCTGATAAAAATCTCATCCTTATAATATTCCCTGAGCAGTCTTACCGCCTCAAGCCAGATTTCTACATACTTGTATTCAGCAATATTTACCGGTTTAAGATCAAAAACAGATCCAAGGTCATGAATATTAGCTTCCAGCGGACGTGCAGCCTCATTTACCGGAAAATCAACTTTGACACCGGCAGCTCCTGCCAGGGTAACAGTATCAATATCTACCAGAATGCCGTCATACCTGTATTTCTCAACAGATGATTTAAAAGTATCCGCAATTACCTGCGGGCTGTTGCGGTACTTTTCCATTGTAACACCATATTCTTTAGCCGCCATCAGAAAATTGTGAAGCATTACAGGTACCTTATCAGGCTTATCTCCATTCAGAACTGCTGCTATTCTCTCAAATCCATTCATTGTTTTGAATCATCATATTAAAGCTTAACTTATTATTTATATCTGCCATAACTATGGACGAGTTCTGATACTCGTCTGACACGGTATTCAAGGCCATCGGGAGGTACCTGGTCAGCCACACCAAGCACAAACCTTGGTTTTTGCGTCATAATGCCGAGCAGATACCGGACATGTCTGTCAAATTCTGCATCATCCACACAATTCGTAAAATAGGATCCGGGGATCCCTCCCCACAAAATACTTTCCGAATTACCTGCCAGCTGTTCAAGCTCTCCGAACTTAAGATCACCGACAGGATATGGAGTAAGGGCTTCAAGAACAGTGAATCCCACCGAGGCCTCCTGTTTCAGAAGTCCGGCAAGGGTTCCGTCGATGTGTATAAATGAATACTTACCCGCCGCCCTTATCTTTGTCGTCCATTCTTTCTGATAATCCCTCATATAAAGTTCAAAAAATTCCGGTCCGACCATTTCAGATGAAAGGTTTTCAGGGATCATAAGCACCTCGGCAGGGCTTTCCAATGCGATAATGGCTGCCTGGTCGAATGATTTCTTCATTACCTGAAGTAGTTCACCGAATTCATCGGGTGCATTAAGAGCAGTCACAGTCACTGACAAGATCCCGGCTTCCAGGGCGACCAGATGCATGAAAGGGCTCTTTGGAAGATAGCATAACACAACACCCTGATCTCCTGCCTGGCTTAGACGAAGCTGTGCCAGATCATAATCAGGTTCAAATGAAGTGTTTTCGTAAATGAATTTCATTGCGGGGATGTCAGCTGCAGATTTCAGGAAATGTTCGGCAGGAGCTTCACAGAAAGATGCAGGTATGTATTCCCAGCATTCCCTCACTGTTCCTTTTGGAGTTTCAATTTCTTTGTAATGCCTGTTGCCTTCATACCAGTCATGGATCCGGCAATCTGATATGATCTGTTTATATGGAAAATAACCCTGAAGATAAAAACCGACACCCAGATCACGGTGCCACCTTATGTAATCATCAGACCGGATAAAATTTTCAGGTTTAAGACCTCTTCTGATCAAGGAATTAGCCCAGTAATCAAGGTCGCCATACCATGGTACCCTGTCAGGCTTCTCTCCTTTAAGGATTGTAAGTAACTGTTCCCGCGGTGTCATCTTATTTCAATAAAGAACTTCTTTTTCTATCTGTTCGAGGGTTTTTCCCCTGGTTTCAATAAGATATCTTTTAATAAAGCAGAATCCTATAAATGTGGCAACGGCAAGAAAAATGAAAGCATAGCTCATTCCTTTTTGTTGCTGGGCAAGAGATGTTCCGAATAATCCTACAACCAGCGGAAAGAAGAAATTAAGTGAAGCGCTTGTCGCCCAATTGGCAAACGAACCGAGGGAGGCACCCCTGGCTCTGATCAGATTCGGGAACATTTCTGAAAGTATTACCCAGATCACGACTCCCATTGATGAAGCAAAGAAAGCTATGTATGCAACAAGAAGAATTACAAGCCAGTAACCGCTGATATTACCCGACAGCATTCCATAGCCGAACAGGCTTAATACTACTACCATACCAAGTTGTCCGGTCAATAGCAGTTTTTTCCTGCCTGCTTTGTCAATGATCAGCATGGCCAGTATTGTAAATACCAGGTTTGTAATTCCAAGTATCACACTCTGCAGCATAGAAGTATCAGGTGAGAAGCCTGCTATACTGAATATCTGGGCAGAATAATAAAAGACCACACCGATACCGGTAAGCTGACTGAAAATCCCGACAAAGATGCCAATGATTATTATCCTTCTGAAAGGTCTTTTAAAAAGTCTGACCTTACTTGCTTCATTCTCGAAGCTGATGGATTCTTCTATTTCCCTTATGGTTTGTTCTGTATCTATTTCATGAGACGACAGATCTTCGATATTCTTCTTTGCCTCTGTAATCCTGCCCTTTTTCACCAGCCACCTGGGACTTTTTCTTACAACCATCAGCATAAAAAAGAAAATAACTGCCGGGAATGCTCCGCTGAAGAGCATCCACCTCCAGTTATTATCACCTGTATTAAGAAGAAAATAATTCGTCAGCAAAGACAACAGGATACCTGTCACAATAGCCAGCTGAAAGGTGGAAGCCAGAAAGCCTCTGTGTTTTGGCGGGGATATTTCCGATATATAAACCGGGCAAAGTACCGAGGCCCCTCCTATTGCCAGTCCGCCAATGAACCTGAAAGAGATAAAAACTCCTATTGAAGGAGCCAGTCCGCATCCCGCAGAAGATAAGAAAAACATTACAGCCAGGACCTTAAGCAATCGATGGGATCCGAAGAGATCTCCGGGTTTCCCGACCAGAATAGCCCCCAGAAGACAGCCGACAAGAGCAGAGCTCACAGTCCAGCCCTGAGCGGCAGGAGTCAGCTGAAAATGTTTCACCAGATCGAGCATTGCTCCGTTGATTATAACTGTATCGTATCCGAACAGCAGACCACCGAGTGCTGCAGCAACCGTACATGTCAGAAGGACTCTGTTCATTTTAGAGTATTTTAAAATTACTGTCCGTTTTATATTCGTTACCTGCTTCAGTGGCAATATCTATTAAATTATTTCCATAGATTGCCTTCAGCCTGCTTCCTTTCAGAGATCTTATTGTACATGATTCAAGCAACCCATTATCCCACTCAATATCTATTACAAAACCTCCCCTCGCCCGGAGGCCTCTTACTTCGCCATCAGCCCATGCATCGGGAAGAGCCGGCAGAATACGGATAATATAGTCATTCCCTTCTTTGATATGGCTCTGAAGAAGCATCTCGGTTATTCCTGATGTACCTCCGAAATTTCCGTCGATCTGGAAAGGCGGATGTCCACAGAACAGATTCGGGTAAGTTCCTCCGGCATTGGACATATTCGTACCATAGGTCTCTATCGGACGCAGAAGGTCTTTTAAAAGTTTATACGCCCGGTTTCCGTCATGCAGCCTTGCCCAGAAGTTAATTTTCCATGCAAGCGACCAACCTGTTCCTATATCAGTCCGTGCTTCAAGGCTTTTTCTTACAGCTTCAGCCAGTTCCGGAGTTTTTTCCGGATCGATCATGTTTCCCGGATGAAGCATATATAAATGTGAAACATGCCGGTGAGTCGGTTCTCTCTCTTCAAATTCTTCCCGCCACTCCATAAGACGACCATCAGAACCGATCTTTGGCATCGCAAGTTCTTTCAGGGCAGCTTCAATCTCTGAAAGCAATGCATCCTCATCTTTAACATCAGCCATAACCTTAACCTCAGCCTCAGCCTCAGCCT
>CAYPHL010000082.1:0-7161 GCA_964410385.1 uncultured Rikenellaceae bacterium
TGTCAGAACCTCTTCGTATAGCCGTGGCAATAGGGAACCTTGCCGTTCAGAAAATAATAATCCTGGTGATATTTCTCTGCATCATAAAATTCCGAAGCCCGGGTAACCGCTGTCGCGATCTTGTAACCTTTATCCCTCAGTATTTTAAGATTCTTCTCAATGATCGCTTTCTGTTCCTCATTCATGTAAAATATTTCAGAACGGTACTGGTCGCCTATGTCAGGACCCTGACCTCCGACCTGAGTGGGGTCATGTATCTCGAGGAACAATTTAAGAAGGGTTTCATAATTTGTCTTTTCAGGATCATAAATGATCTTTACGGCTTCAGCGTGACCAGTTTTTCCGGTACAGACCTCTTTATATGACGGATTTTTGACATGTCCGCCTGTATATCCTGAAGTGACTGAAATTACCCCCGTTGCTTTCTGAAGGAAATACTCAACTCCCCAGAAGCAGCCTCCTGCAAAGATTGCAGTACCATATCTTCCGCTTTCGAGAACTGCCGGAACGAAATCGAGTGACACAGAATTGACACAATGCCTGAGATTCTTCTTAGTGAGCATCTCCCCTGTGAAAACATGACCCAGGTGAGCCCCGCATGATGCACATGTAATCTCAGTCCTCCTGCCATCTGCATCAACGGACCTGTTTACTGCTCCTTTGATCTCGTCGTCAAAGCTCGGCCAGCCGCAGTCCGATTCAAATTTGTCTGTCGAATGATAAAGTGCAGCCCCACATTTCTTGCAGACATATGTTCCTGATTCTTTGTGTGCTGTAAATTTTCCCGTGAAGGGGATCTCTGTTCCCTTATCGTTAATCACAGCAGCTTCCTGCCGGCTCAAAGCATTATAAGGCAGCTTTTCCTGCGAAAATGATTCGTTACTCATTGTAAGAAATAATATAATAGACAGATATGACGTTATTTTCTTTTGCACGTTTTCCGTTTTAGTGGATAACAAAGATAATTGATAAAAGTTGAGTTCTTTTAATTGAAAAAGTGAACATTTTTTACTTTATTACGTTATAAAAGAGCAATCCGGCAGATTAAAACTCGTTGATATAAATGAAATTAACAAATTATATTCTGGCACAGAGTTTGTTTTCTCATGAAAAATCGTACTTTTGTATTTAATTTTTTTATAGTTCATATGAAGAAAGTTGCTGTAATACTGGTTTTATTTGTTGTTACTGTATTTATTGTAAGTTCATGTAACAGTAAAGTATGCCCCGCATACAGTAAGGCTGAAACAGAACAACCCGGAGAGGTAGGCTGATATAGTCATCTCTTCATATAATCCCATTTTTTAAGGTAGCACTGACATGAAAAAGCTGCTTATTCTGGTTTTCATTCTGTTACACGGAGCAGTTCTTCTCCGTGCCCAGGGAGAAATTGATGAGCAGCAACAGGTCTTTTTCAGGAATGAAAGATCTTTCGGGATCATGATCAATTCAGATGGTTTCGGAATTGGCTACCGTGAAGGAAAAAGAATCAATTACCTTAATAAGCGGATTCTGGAATTTGATCTTGGGACCCTCAGGCATCCCAAGGAGTATCGTCAGAGCAATCCGTATACACAGGGAACGGGAACCTTCGTTTTCGGCAAGCTCAACAGTGTCTTTTATATCAGAGGAGGAATAGGTCACCAGCATGAGCTGTTCCCGAAAGAGGATGCAGGTGGTATAGCTGTAAGGTATTTTATTTCTGCCGGTCCCGTAATCGGACTCTATAAACCAATTTATTACAGGGTCCTGTACCCTGTCGGCGGCACTCTTAACGAATACGAGCTGAGAGAGGAAAAGTTTGATATTACCATTCATGATCCCACGATGATCTACAGTAAAGCCAGTATATTTAAAGGAGTGAATGAAACAAAGGCTTTACCCGGACTGTACGCAAAGGGAGGTTTCAATTTTGAATACAGTCGCGAAGACAAGATCATTCATGCTATAGAGATAGGAGCTCAGGTAAATGCATTTCCAAAGAAAATCCCCATAATGGCCAGCGATGACAACAAAGCCATATTCTTCTCAATATTTGCAAGTTACAGATTTGGTGTTATTGTAGATCCGCTTCATCCCGAAGATTACACACTTACAAATCTGTTCCGCAGGAAAAAAGAATAAGGTATCCTGCTTCCCCGTTGCTGATTTTCCGAAAATGATTATTTTTGTGGTCGATTTTGAAGTATTAACCAATTTATCTATACAGGTATGTCAAAAATTAAAGTAGCTATTAACGGCTTTGGCAGAATCGGCCGTAATGTGTTTAAAATTGCTTTCGAAAGAAATGATATTGAGATCGTCGGTATAAATGACATTACCGATACCCAGACTCTGGCTCATCTGCTGAAATATGATTCAACCCAGGGCAAATTCCCCGGAGTAACATATGATGCTGAGAATATTATAGTTAATGGCGTGAAAGTGAAGGTTACAGCTGAAAAGAACCCCGCAGGCATTCCATGGAGCCAGAAACCGGATGTCGTTATCGAATCGACCGGTGTTTTCACATCCAAGGAAAGCCCCAAAGGCGGTTATGGCGACCACCTGAAAAATGGTGCAAAGAAAGTCCTTCTTACTGTTCCCGCAAAAGACACTATCGATGCCATGATAGTTCTCGGAGTTAATGAAGATCACCTGAAACCCGAGCACCAGTGCGTTTCAAACGCTTCATGTACAACCAACTGCCTGGCTCCTGTAGCAAAAGTCCTGAACGATAATTTCGGAATCGAAGTTGGTTATATGACAACTATCCACTCCTATACAAACGACCAGAGGATCCTCGATCTTCCTCACAAAGATCTCAGAAGAGCCAGATCTGCCGCTTTATCACAGATACCAACAACCACAGGCGCAGCAAAAGCAGTAGGAAAAGTCATTCCCGAACTGAAAGGTAAGCTCGACGGAGTATCAGTAAGGGTCCCCACCCCTACCGGATCACTGGTTGACCTTGTTGCCGTTCTTAAGAAAGAGGTAACAAAAGAAGAGATCAATGCAGCAATGAAGAAAGCAGCAGATGGTCCGATGAAAGGCATTCTCGAATATACTGAAGATCCTATCGTTTCCGCTGACGTCATCCATACTACAGCATCATCAATATTCGATGCCCTCAGCACAATGGTGAACGGAAAAATGGTAAAGGTAATGTCCTGGTACGATAATGAATGGGGCTACTCCTGCAGGGTCGTTGACCTGATACCATTACTAATGAAATAACAAACCTGTTACCCGTAAAGACGCCCAAATTGGGCGTCTTTTTTTTTGATAATCGCAGAGACGCCCAGATTGGGCGAATCCATGTTACGATATAACGGAACAGAGACGCCCAGATTGGGCGTCTCTGCGTTACGATGTGACGGTCGATTATTCGTACCGCAATGCCTCGATCGGATCGATGTTGGCGGCCTTGACCGCCGGGGCATATCCCGAAACAACCCCTACAAGGAAACAGACAAACACTCCCATGAGGGCCCACAGCCAGGGGATTATGAAACTTGACTTCAGCGCCGATGCCACAAGGTTGCCGATCAGGATCCCCAGGATAATGCCGAAGATACCGCCAAGCTGACCGATCATAACCGATTCAAAAAGAAACTGGTATTTTATTGTTACAGGTTTTGCACCAATAGCTTTCCTGACACCAATCTCCCTTGTCCGCTCAGTCACCGAAACAAGCATAATGTTCATTAATCCCACAGCAGCACCAAACAACGTAATGATCCCTATAAGTGTTGCTGCAAGGGTAACGAATTTTATATTTTTAAGAAGAAGGGCAACAATCGTATCGCTTTTGGCAATATTAAAATCCGATTCATCACGGGGATTAAGGTTGCGGACTATCCTGAAAACTGCTTCCGCTTCACCTGCCATTATATCAAGATTTACGGGATTCATCGGCATGATAGTTATCCTGAAATTAAGATTCGGTCGGGAGAAATATTGCCGGGCTGCAGTTATCGGGATGAAGCAGATATTATCATCGCTCATTGCACTGGCACCTTTACTTTTCAGCACACCGGAAACCTTAAGCTTCAGACCTGCTATCGACACTTCCTTCCCCAGGGGATCGATTCCTGTCGGGAAAAGATCCCTCGCGATCTCCGAACCCAGGATTATGATCCTCCTGTTCAGACGAAGCTCTTCCTGAGTAAAATCCCTGCCGGATTCAATCTCATATCCCGATACGGTAACATAGTTCTCATCCACACCCATTAAGGTGATATTGGGATTGGTTTCCTCCTGTCCGTACTTTACAGTTGCCAGGTCGGTTGCCCGGAAAGATATCGAAACCCATGCCGGTTCTGTAAAGGCAGCCTTGAAATCCGTTGCCTGCCTGTATGAAATATAGGAGTAATTTTTCGATCTCACCCTGTCATTCATCACCTGAATATTCATCCCCCTCGATGTAATGCTGAATGAATTGGCTCCCATCATCGTGAACTGATCTGTAAGAGAATTCTTTATGGCATCAATGGCTGTAAGTATCCCGATCAGTGCCATAATACCAAATGCAATTATGCATATTGTAAGGACCGAACGTACCTTGTTCGACTTTATCGCCCTTAATGCGATCCTTAGATTCTCCCTCACAATTCCTTTCTTCATATTTAATAAGCTGTCTGTTAAACTGCCGATATTTTTGAAAAAATAAAAGTAAACATTTTTATGCATCAGCCTTAGCACATCAGGCAATAAAAATTTTTTAAAATAATTAAGGATTTAGTTGCATAACTAATTTATTCGTTATATATTCGTAGGGTCCTTCCATGGAATGACAATAAACGAAAAAATTGTATCGTAGATTTGAACCAGGTATTAATTTAAAGATGTGGGGTCATTCCATGGACTGATCATGAAATAAAAAGGAAGAACAATAGAATAAAAAATCAGGAAGAAAGAACAATTGAACAAACGAAATAAGAATTAAGGACATAAATTATGAGAGAACTAACCCGTGCAGAAGAAGAAGTTATGCAGGTACTCTGGAAAATAGAAAAGGGTTTTGTAAAGGATATCCTTGAACATTTCAAAGAGCCAAAGCCGGCATACAACACGATCAGCACTATTGTCCGGATATTGCAGGACAAAGGTTTTGTTGACCACAAAGCGTATGGAAGGACGCATGAGTATTATCCAGTGGTTACTAAGGATGATTATTCAAAATCTCATCTGAGTAACTTTGTAAACGATTATTTCTCCAATTCTTTCGGAAAGATGGTCAGTTTCTTTGCAAAGGAAAAGCACATCTCGGTAAAAGAAATGGAAGAGATCATGAAGATCATGGAAAGTGAAGTCAAAAAACAAAAATCCAGAAAATGAATCAGTTCTTTTTATACCTGCTTAAGGTTGCAACAGCTCTGGCATTCTTTTATATTGTCTACCATTTCTTCCTGAGCAGGGATACCATGTACAGCCGCAACCGTTTTTTTATACTTCTTTCACTGGTTTCATCGCTTTTCCTGCCTCTGATAACAATTCAGACCAGACAGCCTCTTGATATACAGTTCTTTGGAAAAGACCTTACAGGGGTTGTTATCACTGGTACGGCTGAAAATGATGAATCATGGCGGGCAATCCTTTCATCTGCAGGAATTATGAAGATCATATTCATAATCTATCTGTCGGGTGTCATTCTGCTTACTGTAAAACTGATGGTTGAAATGTCTCACCTTCTTCTTATTGTTTCCAGGAAAAAGGTCAACGGCAATAAAGTGATCAGATTGTCGGGCAATAAAGTATCGGGATTTACTGCATTCGGGCACATTTTCATTGATGAAGTACTGAGTGCAGGCGATGAGGAGGAGATAATAAAGCATGAGCAGAAGCATCTTGACCGGAAACATTTCTTTGATATTGTTTTCATCGAGCTTGTCAAGATCTTCCAGTGGTTCAATCCCGTTGTCTACTTGTTTGACAGGTCACTAAGGGCGGTCCATGAATATCAGGCCGATGATGAGTGTCTAAGTTCAGGCATACCGGTAGTAAGCTACCAGGGGCTGATGTTAAATCAGGTGTTCAAAACGAGGGTTTTCAGTGCATCAAGCAGATTTTCCAATCCAACACTTATAAAAAAACGAATGATCATGATGACAAAAAAACGTTCCAAAGCTCCGGCAAACCTGAAGATGCTCCTGGTTTTGCCATTTGTTGCACTGTTGCTGATAATCTTTTCCACCTGTGCGAAGAAATCTTTCGATAATTTCGCAGGAAGTGATACTCCTCCGCCGTCCGGTACAGACATGGTTGCGGTTGAAAATTCCAAACTTTCTGCCGTAAAAGAGGGTGATGCATTTGTTGTTGTTGAAGAGATGCCCATGTTCCCGGGAGGAGACATTGCTCTTCTGAAACATATTGCAGAAAATACAAAATATCCTGCAGAAGCAAAAGAAAAGAATATCCAGGGAAGAGTAATTATTCGCTTCAAGATAATGGATGATGGTGCCGTACAGGATGTTTCCGTTATTAAAGGAGTGGATCCGGTGCTCGATGCTGAAGCACGAAGGGTAGTGTCAGAACTGCCTGCATTTCAGCCCGGGAAACAGGGTGGTGTTGCTGTTCCTGTATGGTATATGGTGCCCATCACCTTCACATTATCTGATAAAAGTACTGCTGTACCGCCACCACCGCCACCACCGCCAGCTGATGTCTCAAAAGGAAGCGGAGGATCTTTCTCATCCGATGCAAAGGAACCATTTGTAGTTGTTGAAGAAATGCCTATGTTCCCGGGCGGTGATGCTGCATTGCTTCAGTACCTTGCCGGGAATATTAATTACCCTGAAGCAGCTAAGGTCAATGGCATTACAGGGAGGGTAATATTGAGATTCTGTGTGACCGAGAACGGAACCGTCGACCGGATAAGCGTCCTGAAAAGTGTCGATCCCGCCCTCGATGCAGAAGCCTTCAGGGTTGTTTCTACATTGCCTGCATTCAAGCCCGGGAAACAGGGCGGTGTTGCTGTTCCCGTCTGGTATATGGTACCGGTAACCTTCGCCCTCAGCGAGCCAAAAGCTGAAGTGGTCCAGGCACCACCGGCATAATCATATATAACCGATCATATTTCGTCCCCCGTAATACTTTTTATTCCGGGGGATTTTTATATATTTAGCAAAGCAATTGTATATTAACTATATATAGTAAAATAATACGTATTAAAAAACGTAT
>CAYPHL010000082.1:7261-18408 GCA_964410385.1 uncultured Rikenellaceae bacterium
TTCCTTAATTTTGTTTCCCACAGAAATCAGACAATGAAATTATCCGACAGGATTGAAGCATTCTCATCTCTCGGCGAAACACTCCGTGATGCAATTGCCGGGAAAGCAACTCCTTTTACTACAAGGATCTGGCAGCTTACGGAAACCCAGCATATCAATAATCCGTGGTTCACTCCTGAAAACGTAAAGTTGGCATTAAGCGCCATCGCAGGTGAACTGACCAGGGAAAATCTGACCAGATGGTGCTCTGCTTATCCGGGACTGGATTCCGGAAAGAAACCATTAAATGCCGGAGTAGTAATGGCCGGTAACCTTCCGCTTGCCGGATTTCACGATTTCCTTTCCGTACTCATATCGGGAAACAGGATCATTGCCAAAACAAGCTCAAAAGATCCCGATCTGATAAGACTGATCGCTGACATAATCATCTCTTTCAACCCTGAATTCGGCAGCCTGATATCATTGACTGAAGACCAGATCTCTGATTTTGATATCGTAATAGCTACCGGATCTGATAACAGTTCAAGGTATTTTGAATACTACTTCGGCAAATATCCTCATATAATAAGAAAGAACAGGAACAGTATAGCAATAATTGACGGGACTGAAAGTGATGGTGAACTCCGGTCACTCGGGACAGATGTATTTTCATATTTCGGACTAGGTTGCAGGAATGTCTCCAAGCTGTACTTACCTGATAAATATGATATTACGAAGATTGTTGGCTTTTGGGATCAGTATTCATCCGTAATAAATCACAATAAATACGCTAACAACTATGATTTTTATAAAGCCATATATCTGATAAATAAAGAGCACTTCACCGATACCGGTTATCTTATTCTGAAGGAAAGCAATGAACTATCTTCTCCTGTATCGGTACTTTACTTCTCATATTACAGATCGGCTGCCGACCTGAACGATCAGACAGAAATGCTGAAAGACAAAATCCAGTGTATAACCGGACATAATTATGTACCCTTCGGGAAGGCGCAGGTGCCTGCCCTGTGGGATTATGCAGATGGAATTGACACATTAGATTTTCTTTCAAAAAAAAACTGACGGGGGATATTGTAAAATAAAAAATACTATATTGCACCCATCGAATCAATAGCGATTATGGTTTATAAGTTTGTTGTCTTATCGGATGAAGATGAGTCGTTTATGAGAGAATTTGAATTTCTCGACTCACATACTCTGCTGGATTTCCACAATATGATCCAGGAGGAACTGGAATTTGATAAATCGCAGATGGCATCTTTCTACATGGCAACAGATAACTGGGAGAAAGAGGAAGAGTTTACGCTGTTCGACATGGGAACCGGTTCATCGACAATGGAAGATACAATTCTCGATGATATAATCTTCCGCAAGAATCAGAAACTGCTCTATGTTTTTGACTTTTTTAACGACAGAAGTCTGTTTGTTGAATATACAGGTGAAGCAAAAGAACTGCAGAGTCGTGAATATCCGTCCTGTACCAATTCAAAAGGAGTTCCACCGAAACAGGTGGTTTTCGGAGGCAGCTCAAAAAAACTTTATAATAATATAGTAGTATCCGATGATGAAGAGGATGAAGACGAAGCTGAAGTCGATGATCTCTTCCTGAACGGTGAAGATGAAGATGTTCTCCCCGATTTCGAAAATGAAGAACCCCTGAACGAGGAAGAAGAAGAGGAGGAATGATCCCTCAGGGGAAATAATCCAATGAAAAATAATCTGATAGTTCTTCTCGGACCGACAGGTGTCGGGAAGACTGATATTTCCATCAGACTGGCCGCTGAATTCGGGTGCGGGATTGTGTCTGCCGATTCACGCCAGTTTTACAGGGAAATGAAAATCGGTACAGCTGTTCCTTCTGATGAACAGTTATCAGCTGTGAAACACCATTTCGTCAGATTTATTTCAATTAATGATTATTACAGTGCAAGCCTTTATGAAAGAGATGTCATGAAACTTCTTCCTGACCTCTTCAGAAAAAACAGAATTGCTTTAATGACCGGAGGATCAGGTCTGTATATAGATGCGGTTTGTAATGGAATTGATGATATCCCCGATGTCGATATTGAGATAAGGGAAAAATATGCCGGAAAGTACAGGGAAGAAGGGATTGAAGGCTTACGGATGATGCTGAAGCACCTGGATCCGGACTATTATGAAAAGGTCGATCTCAGGAATCATAAAAGGATCATCCGGGCTCTTGAGATCTGTGAGACCACCGGCAGGCCATATTCAGCCTTCCTGACAAAACAAAAACGGCAGCGGGATTTTGGTATAATAAAAATCGGTATAACCAGGCCCAGGGAGGAATTGTATGAAAGGATTAACAGCAGGGTTGACGACATGATGAGGAAGGGGCTTGAAGAAGAAGCAGGAAATCTGTATCCGTTCCGGCACCTGAACGCACTTAACAGTGTTGGTTACAGGGAGCTCTTTGACTATTTCGGTAAGGCTGTTTCGCTTGAGAAAGCCATCGCACTCATAAAGCGCAATACCCGGAGGTTTGCAAAACGACAGCTGACCTGGTGGAGCAGGGATAAGGAGATCAACTGGTTCACTGCCGATGATGAAGAAAAGATCTCCGGCTTCCTGAAGCAAAGGATGTCTTACTGATCAATCTGAACTTATTCAAGCCTTTTCAGCTGCCTTATCGTAGCTTCCGGATCCTTTGAGCTGAAAACCGTATTTCCGGCTACCAGTACATTGACACCTGTCTCAACCAGCTTTGACGCATTTTTTGTGTCTATTCCCCCGTCGACCTCGATAAGAACATTATACCCTCCTGTCTTTATCATCCTGCTCAGTTCTGATATCTTGCTGTAACTCTCCTGAATGAATGACTGACCTCCGAATCCCGGATTAACCGTCATTATCAGGACCATATCGATATAAGGAAGTATATTTTTCAGCAGGAACACCGGTGTATGCGGATTTACAGCCACACCAGCCTTCATTCCCAGCTTTCTTATTTCCGACACAGTGCGGTGAAGATGTACACATGCTTCATACTGAACTGTCAGAATATCTGCACCTGTCTCCTTCCATTTCATAAGGTATCTGTCAGGATCCACGATCATCAGGTGGACATCGAGAGGTTTCCGGGCTATCTTTTTTACATGTTCGATTACAGGAAATCCGAATGAAATGTTTGGTACGAACATCCCGTCCATAATATCGCAGTGGATCCAGTCGGCTTCGCTCCTGTTAATTATCTCAACATCGCGTGCCAGGTTCCCGAAGTCGGCTGCCAGAAGTGAAGGGGAAACAAGGTGATTCATCATATTTTGTTTTTGTAAAGATAAAAACAAAATTTATCCCAGGTATGTCCTGAGTATTTTACACCTTGTTGTGAACTGAATCCTTTTTATAGCTTTTTCCTTAATCTGTCTTACACGTTCTCGTGTAAGGCGCAATTCTTCTCCGATCTCCTCGAGGGTGAACGGATGTTTCATACCAAGACCGAAATATAATTTCAGGACTTTAGCTTCTCTTGGTGACAGGGTGCTGAGCGCCCGCTCTATTTCGTATGCAAGTGATTCGTTAATAAGGTTTTTATCGGGACTGGGAGTTTCGCCGCTCTGCATCACATCGTACATGTTGGTATCCTCCTCGGGGCTGATCGGAGCGTCCATGCTCAGGGTACGGCCGTTTGTTCTCAGGGAATCCTTTACATCATCCGGGGCCATTTCCAGCAAATCAGCTATTTCGGAGGAGGTGGGTTCTCTTTCGTATGTCTGTTCGAGCCTTGCAAAAGCTTTGTTGATCCTGTTAATCGATCCTATCTTGTTAACAGGCAGTCTGACTATTCTCGATTGTTCCGCAAGGGCCTGGAGTATAGCCTGCCTTATCCACCATACAGCATAAGAAATGAATTTGAATCCCCTTGTCTCATCGAACCGCGAAGCAGCCTTCATCAGACCCAGATTTCCTTCATTGATAAGATCCGGAAGGCTCATTCCCTGGTTCTGATATTGCTTCGCAACCGAAACAACAAAACGCAGATTGGCATTAACAAGCTTCTTAAGTGCATCTGAATCACCCGCCCTTATCTTTCTTGCAAGAACAACCTCTTCCTCAGGGGAAATAAGATCCACTCTGCCTATCTCCTGCAAATATTTATCCAGGGAAGGAGTGTCACGGTTAGTAACCTGCTTAGTAATTTTTAACTGTCGCATGGCAGGTTTGAGTTAGGTCCCCTCTATATCGATTCAGGTCTACAATGTTAATAAAAAATCAGATGCTCCCGACAGAATAATACTTATATTTTTGCTGAATTCAGAAATTTATGATATATTGCCTTGTTATTTTAATCCTGAATATCAAATCATTAATTGATACTGGTATAATACCGCTACATTTTATTGCTATAAGTTATTAGATTTCTGACTTTTTATGCTTATAATTGTACCGGTTTTCAGGATATGTTATTTTAGCGTTGCACAATCTGTCTGGCTCATAATCAATCTTGATCCGGGTTTCCAAAAAAACAAAATCAAATCGATCATTTTTATATTCCATTTTATTACTACCGTATGTACGACATTCTTGAATTAAGTAAGAAGCTTCTGCCTGAATTAAGGGAGATTGCGAAAGAACTTAATATTAAAAAGGCCGAATCTCTGAAGAAGCAGGACCTTGTTTACAAAATCCTCGACCAGCAGGCCCTTGAGGCACCTGCAGCAAATAATATCAGGAAAGAGGAAGAGCCTGAAGGAGATAATTTAAAGCAGGATGGCGATCAGGGTCAGCGACGCGGGAAAAGACCCAGAATGAGTAAGCCTGTTTTCAGACGGCCGTCTGAGACAGTAATTTCAGTTTCTCCGGGCGATCTCAGAGGTCAGGGCGCTCCGGCAGGAGAAGAACAACGTCGTGATCCTTCAAGAACATTCAACAGACCTGATGAAAGACCTGATCTGTTCAGACAACAGCAGGCTGGTCCTGATGAGAAGAGAGTGCCGTCATGGAGAAAGGATACCAGGCAGGACAACAGGCCGGATAACAGGCAGGAAAGAAGGCAGGACAACAGGCAGGACAACAGGCCGGACAACAGGCGTGATAACAGGATGGACAGGCCTTTCCAATCCGCCAGACCGGCAGAGATATCACCGGAAAAGATAGTCCGCGAACCGGTTATTGAACCTGTTGAGGATGCTCCTGCAGATATCAGGATTGAAGATACGATGAGCTCTGAAAACAAATCCCAGGATTCTTTGCTTATCCATGATGTGATTACCGAAAATCCTCCTGTTACCGAACCTCCCGTCCGCGAAAAGGAAGAAAAGAGAGAAAGACCTTATGAATTTGAAGGTATAATCTATAATACAGGAGTCCTGGAAATCATGCCCGACGGATATGGCTTCCTCAGATCGGCTGATTACAATTATCTTAACTCCCCCGATGATATTTATGTCTCACAATCACAAATAAAACTTTTCGGACTTAAAACCGGGGATACAATTAAAGGTACTATCCGTCCGCCTAAAGAAGGTGAGAAATATTTCCCCCTTATAAAAGTTGATGAGATCAACGGAAGAAGTCCCGATTATATCAGGGACAGGGTTCCTTTTGATTTCCTCACACCCTTGTTTCCCAATGAGAAATTCACCCTGTGTACACCCGGTGAAGGTAGTCTCTCGGTAAGGGTAATCGATATGTTCACACCGATCGGAAAGGGACAGAGAGGATTGATCGTTGCACAGCCCAAGACAGGTAAGACCATCCTTCTTCAGGAGATTGCAAATGCTATTGCCAGATATCATCCCGATGTATACCTGATGATACTTCTTATTGATGAACGACCCGAGGAAGTGACCGATATGGCACGTAATGTGAAAGCTGAAGTTATCGCATCAACCTTTGATGAACCTGCTGAAAGACATTGCCGTGTTGCAAACATAGTTCTTGAAAAAGCAAAAAGACTTGTTGAATGCGGGCATGATGTCGTGATCCTGCTCGATTCAATCACAAGACTTGCCAGGGCATTTAATACAACTGCACCGGCATCAGGAAAGGTATTATCGGGAGGTGTCGACTCGAACGCCCTTCACAAACCAAAGAGATTCTTCGGTGCAGCCCGTAATATTGAAGACGGTGGCTCCCTTACTATCCTGGCAACTGCCCTTACAGATACAGGTTCCAAGATGGACGATGTGATCTTCGAGGAATTCAAGGGAACAGGTAATATGGAACTTCAGCTCGACAGGAAGCTCTCGAACAGGAGGATATTCCCCTCCATCGATATACCAGCTTCAAGTACCCGCCGTGAAGATCTTCTTCTTAATAAAAATATCATGCAGAAAATATGGGTTCTCCGTAATTATCTGGCTGATATGAATGCAGTTGAAGCGATGGAATTCCTTCGCGACAGACTGATGCAATCCAAATCGAATGAAGAATTCCTCATTTCAATGAACGGAGGTTGAGGTTCATGAAAATTGAGTAAATTTGTGCTCTGTTAAAAAAATAACAAACAATAAATATTTTAAACACTAATAATTTAAAATGGCAACAAAAAACTTTATAACATGCGATGGTAACCAGGCTGCGTCGCACATAGCATACATGTTCAGCGAGGTAGCCTGCATATATCCGATCACACCTTCATCAACAATGGCCGAATATGTTGATGAATGGTCAGCCAGCGGGCTGAAAAATATGTTCGGCGAACAGGTTAAGGTTGTTGAAATGCAATCTGAAGGCGGTGCCGCCGGTGCTGTACACGGATCTCTTCAGTCAGGAGCCCTTTGTACAACATTCACAGCATCACAGGGATTGCTCCTGATGATTCCGAATATGTACAAGATTGCAGCTGAACTGCTCCCCGGAGTATTTCATGTGAGCGCCAGGACAATAGCAGCACATGCTTTATCGATCTTCGGAGATCACAGCGATATATATGCAACACGCCAGACCGGATTTGCTATGCTGGCAAGCGGAAGTGTTCAGGAGATAATGGATCTCGCAGGTATAGCCCATCTTTCAGCCATCAAATCGAGAATTCCCTTCCTGCATTTCTTCGACGGCTTCAGAACATCGGCTGAAGTGCAGAAGATTGAAGTTCTTGAGATGGACGACCTGAAAAAGCTTGTCGACTGGAAAGCACTTGATAATTTCCGCAATAACGCCCTTAATCCGGAACATCCTGTAACCAGGGGAACAAATCAGAATCCTGATATCTTCTTCCAGGCAAAAGAAGCTATAAACAAATTCTATGAGCCTATCCCCGATATAGTTAATGACTATATGGCCGAGATATCGAAGATCACAGGCAGGGAATATAAACCATTTACATATTATGGGGCTCCGGATGCTGAAAATATAATTGTGGCAATGGGCTCAATAACGGATACCGCCAAGGAGGTTATAGACTATCTTGCAGCAAAAGGCGAAAAAGCCGGTTTGTTAACCGTTCATCTTTACCGTCCGTTCTCGGATAAATACTTCTTCAATGTTCTTCCGAAATCAGTTAAGAAGATCACAGTTCTCGACAGGACAAAAGAACCCGGAGCTCCCGGCGATCCTCTTTATCTGGATGTTAAGAATATGTTCTATACAAGCGACCTGAAGCCCCAGGTATTGGGCGGACGTTACGGCCTGAGTTCAAAAGATACAACACCCGCTCAGGTTCTTTCAATCTATGAAAATATGAAATTGAAAGAACCAAAAGATTTCTTTACCGTCGGTATAAATGATGATGTTACATTCAGGTCTCTGCCAATGCTGCCTGAAATAAATGTTGCTCTTCCGGGAACACATTCAGCGAAATTTTATGGTCTCGGCTCAGATGGTACTGTTGGTGCAAACAAGAATTCCATAAAGATCATTGGCGATACAACAGATAAATATTGCCAGGCATACTTTGCATATGATTCAAAGAAATCGGGTGGTGTGACAGTTTCCCACCTGAGGTTTGGCGACAAGCCGATCAGATCGCCATATTATGTAAATACACCTGATTTTGTTGCCTGTCACGTACCTTCATATCTCGAAAAATATGATATGCTGAAAGGCCTCAAAAAGAACGGGACTTTCCTTCTGAACTCGTTATGGAGTGCTGAAGAGACAAAAAATCGTCTTCCCGCTTCAATGAAGAAGTACATGGCTGAAAACAAGATCAACTTCTATATTATTAACGCTACTGCTATTGCCGAGGAAATCGGGCTTGGTAACAGGACAAACACAATCATGCAGGCAGCATTCTTCAAGCTTGCCGACATTATTCCATATGCTCAGGCTGAAAAGGAAATGAAGAAAGCCATTTACAAGACCTATGGCAGGAAAGGTGAAGATGTTGTGAATATGAACTATGCTGCGGTAGACAGAGGCAGCCAGGTTGAGAAAGTGGAGATCCCTGCAGAATGGGCAAATATAAAAGTCGAAACTACTGAAGATAAGCGTGATATTCCCGAGTTTTACCGTAATGTAGTTGATCCGATTATAGCACTGAAAGGTGATGATGTTCCTGTAAGTGCATTTAAAGACAGGGAAGACGGAACTTTCCCTGCAGGTATATCTGCTTATGAAAAGAGGGGTATAGCAGTTAATGTTCCCGAATGGCAACCAAGTGAATGTATTCAGTGTAACCAGTGTTCTTATGTTTGTCCTCATGCAGCCATCAGGCCTTTCCTCCTTACGGATGAAGAAGCTAAAAATGCTCCTGAGGGGACAACTACAATCCAGGGTATACCTGGTGTTCTGAAACAGTACAGGTTCAAAATTCAGGTAAGCGTATATGACTGCACAGGTTGCGGCAATTGCGCCGATGTTTGTCCGGCCAAGAACAAAGCCCTGATAATGAAGCCTCTGGAAACACAGCTTGCAGAAGCTGATCGCTGGACCTACATGCACGAAAAGGTAGGATATAAAGATCACCTTGTCGACAAGTTCATAAATATCAAGAACAGTCAGTTTGCACAGCCGTTATTTGAATTTTCGGGTGCGTGCGCAGGTTGCGGTGAAACACCATATATCAAAACCATCACCCAGCTCTTCGGAGACAGGATGGTTATTTCCAATGCTACCGGATGCTCCTCCATCTATGGTGCATCAGCGCCTTCCACACCTTATACAATAAACAGGAAAGGACATGGTCCGGCATGGGCTAACTCACTGTTTGAAGATAATGCCGAATACGGCTTTGGTCTTATGCTTGGTTCCAACAAGATGAGGGAAAGGATTGCTCTCAGAATGAGAGAATCAGATGGTACAGTTAATGCAGAAACAAAGGCTGCTTTTGAAGAATGGCTGGCAGGTATGAATAATGCAGAAGCTTCAAGGGCTGCATCTGCAAAAGTTGTTGAAGCATGTGAGAAAGACAAATCTGAAGTAGCTGCTGAGATCCTGAGCCTCAAACAATATCTTGTAAAGAAATCCCACTGGGTATTCGGAGGTGACGGATGGGCTTATGATATCGGTTACGGAGGTCTGGATCATGTTATTGCTGCCGGAGAAGATATCAACATCCTGGTTCTTGATACAGAGGTTTATTCCAATACCGGAGGTCAGGCTTCCAAATCCACACCCGTAGGTGCAGTAGCTAAATTTGCCGCATCGGGTAAAAAGATCCGGAAGAAAGATCTCGGCCAGATGGCAATGAGTTACGGATATGTTTATGTTGCACAGGTTGCGATGGGAGCAAATAATAATCAGTATCTCAAAGCCCTGAGGGAGGCTGAGGCTTATCCGGGACCATCCCTTATAATTGCCTATTCACCTTGCATAAACCATGGGTTAAGAGATGGAATGGGCAAAACCCAGGCTCAGGAAAAAGAGGCTGTTGCATCAGGATACTGGCACCTTTACAGGTATAATCCTCTTCTTGAAAAAGAAGGAAAGAATCCTTTCACACTCGATTCAAAAGAGCCTGACTGGAGCAGATTCCAGGATTTCCTGAACTCGGAAGTACGTTATACTTCATTGATCAAAGCCTTCCCGGCTGAAGCAGAAGTCCTCTTCAAAGTTGCCGAAGAAAATGCAAAATGGAGATATAATGTATATAAGAGGCTGGCAGCAATGGAATTCACAAAAGCGGAATGAAATAATAGTGATTGTTTACCCCGCTAACAATTAAAAGTGGGATAAACTGCTTACTGGAAAAGTATTAGTTTTACCCCACTTTTAGACATAAGGTGGGGTAAATTATTTATTTGGTTTACCTCTTAATTTGGTTTTAATCCCTTAATGGGTTTTACCACTTTATTTGGGGTTTACCACTTTATTCGGGATTTACCACTTTATTTGGGGTTTACCACTTTATTCGGGATTTACCACTTTATTCGGGGTTTACCACTTTATTTGGGGTTTACCCTTTTATTTGTTTTACCCCCCTGCCCCCCTAAAGGGGGGTTAGAACACATTACCGTTTAAGTTGATTCAGCTTTCTATCAGGGGGAGCTCAGAGGAATCTGAAGATAAGGAGGTCACTGTATACAGTATCTCTTTTATTACTGAGGATCTGTGCCGGAATACTTGATCGTTTGTAAATCTCAGGATCTTAATACCGAATTTTTCGATATCATGGGAACGCCCATCATCATATTCTGCAACCTCCTTATTTAAATGTATCCCTCCATCAATTTCAATTGCCAGTTTTAATTCGTGACAGTAGAAGTCCACAATAAAAATATCAACTGGGTGTTGACGACGAAATTTTACTTTAAACAACCTCCTGTTCTTTAGCACTTGCCATAATACTTTTTCTGCTTCGGTCATCTCACTTCTCAACTGATGAGCTTTATCAAAAGTGTTTCGGCTTGCACCATAGAACATATTTCTTTCAATAACACGGGTTTTCATTTTAAATTTCATTTTAGCAGCGTCCTTACTAAAATAATAAATCTACGACTATAATCGATATATTTCCACCTTCTCTTTATCCATCATTGTATTATCAGAGCCAGAAGATCACAAAAAAAGGTTGATTTCACCCCCCCTTTAGGGGGGCAGGGGGGTAAAACTCTATCTGGCAGCAGATTGATTTCTCCTCCCAGGAAAGCGGTGGATAAACCTCTATCTGGCAGCAGATTGATTTCTCCTCCCAGGAAAGCGGTGGATAAACCTCTATCTGGCAGCAGATTGATTTCTCCTCCCAGGAAAGCTGGAGGTAAAACTCTATCTGGCAGCAGATTGATTTCTCCTCCCAGGAAAGC
>CAYPHL010000082.1:18508-19992 GCA_964410385.1 uncultured Rikenellaceae bacterium
AAGCTGGAGGTAAAACTCTATCTGGCAGCAGATTGATTTCTCCTCCCAGGAAAGCTGGAGGTAAAACTCTATCTGGCAGCAGATTGATTTCTCCTCCCAGGAAAGCGGTGGGTAAAATAATATAAGGGAAGATAATACTGGCTTGCAAAGTTTATGATAATACCCCTCGCCCCACTTTAAGGCGGATATAATAGAGGCCTCAAAAATTATGTTTACCCCCCTGCCCCCCTGAAGTGGGGTTAAAATCCGGGAAGAGGTAAGGGCATAAAATATTTTTGTATTTTTGAGCCCATATTTTAATAATGGGCAGGATAATAGGAATAGATTACGGCAAAAAACGTATAGGTCTGGCAGTTACAGATCCTTTGGGAATATTTGCATCCCCGCTTGCAACTGTCAGTCCGGAAGATTTCCCAAACTTCATAAGTGAGTATATGAAGTCGGAGACGATCGATTCTTTTGTCTTGGGTTATCCTGTAAAAATGAACAATGACCCGAGCGAATCTGTTAAATACATCGATCCGTTCATCAGGAATCTCAAAAAGACCTTCCCGGGTAAACCAGTTCATCTTGTTGATGAGAGGTTTACTTCGCAGATGGCTTTCAGGACCATGATAGACGGTGGAGTAACAAAAAAAGGAAGACAGGATAAGGCTATGGTTGACAAGATAAGCGCTTCAATCATACTGCAATCCTTTCTTGACAAAAGGAAATTAAATGTATAACTGGAAATACTTGATTAATAAAAAGAGATAACCGCAAAGAACCCAAAGAAATTACGCAGAGGGCGCAAAGAATTATTTTCAAAAGTTGGCTTTGCGATCTTTGCGTTTCAATACACTCCCGAGTTCTTGCAAATGAAAACTTTGCGAACTTTGCGGTAAAAACAAATTAAATAATGACTTATCCGATTCTTATATACGGACATCCTGTTCTGAGAAAGGTGGCAACAGATATTGACAGGGATTATCCAAATCTTCAGCAATTGATAGATGATCTCTTCGAGACCATGTATAAATCGGAAGGTGTTGGTCTGGCTGCACCCCAGATAGGTAAATCGATCAGGATATTTGTTATCGACGGTGCCCCTCTTTCAGATGATGTTCCCGAAATGGCCGGCTTTAAAAAAGCCTTTATAAATGCTCACATAACTGAACGGACAGGCGATCCGGAAACTATGTCGGAAGGATGTCTCAGCATACCGAACCTCAGGGAGGAAGTTAACCGCGAAGCTCATATAAGAATTCAATATTATGATCCTGAATGGACCTTCCACGACGAGGAATATAATGGTTATTTAGCCAGGGTCATTCAGCACGAATATGATCATCTCGACGGGATCCTCTTCACCGACAGGGTCAGTCCTCTGAGAAAGAGACTCATCCGTGGCAAACTTAATGCCATAAGCAAAGGTAAATTTGAAGCCGATTACAGGACGGTTTTGCCGGGACAGAAGGTCAGAAGTTTGTAGAAGTGCCTAAAGT
>CAYPHL010000083.1:0-19899 GCA_964410385.1 uncultured Rikenellaceae bacterium
CCCCCTGGAGGATTTAGGGTGAGTTATATAGTAGTCGCTCAAAGGATTAGAAAAAGTCCCGATAGTTATCAGGATCACAAGGGATATGAATTATATGGTTAAATGACTGAATACAACTGTTTATAATACATTAAATTTTCGTAATATTGAAAAATGCCTGTTAGTAATAAAGATTTCTTTGAGGATCATTATGTTGTTGGCAGCCACACTGATAATCAGAGTCTGAAAGATTAATAGTTACTTCAATTCAAAAAGAAATGAACAAAAAAGTAAAAGACCTGGCAAAGATGATCGATCATTCAATCCTTCATCCCACGATGACGGATAGCGATCTGATAAGAGAATGTGAGATTGCAAAAAAATACAATGTTGCATCAGTTTGTGTAAAGCCCTATGCAGTAAAAAAAGCTGTTAAGATATTGAGAGGATCTGGTGTTCTTGCAGGTTGTGTTATCGGATTTCCCCATGGTAACAGTTCAACGGAAGTGAAGGTTTTTGAGGCGCAGGAAGCCTGCAAAGATGGAGCGGTTGAAGTAGATATGGTCATAAATATCGGGAAAGCTCTGGGAGGCGACTGGGAATATGTTGAAGATGAGATCAAAGCCATTACTGATGTATGTCACGGCAATAATGCGATCGTTAAAGTGATATTTGAGACCGATTATATCACACGCGATGAGGATAAGATAAGGTTGTGCGAAATCTGTACACGGGCCGGAGCTGATTTTGTAAAGACATCTACCGGTTATGGCTTTGTTAAACTGACAGGGGGAGGATATAATTATACCGGAGCAACCATCCACGATGTGGAACTTATGAGAAAATATTCCGGACCACATGTAAAAGTAAAATGTGCAGGCGGAGTAAGGACACTGGATGATCTTCTTAAAATGAGGGAAGCAGGAGCAGTAAGGTCCGGCGCTACTGCCACTGCCACAATTATTGAGGAAGCTGTGAAACGCTTCGGATAAAAACAAATCATAACTCAAACTGAACTAATCTTCATTTTGTATGAACAGAGCCAGTGAATTCCTTAAGGATCATAAGCTCAGGGCTTGTGATACTGATATGGGAAACCTTATAGAGATCTTTACGGAAGATATGCTGAAAGGTCTTCAGGGGAAGAACGGAGCTCTAAGGATGATACCAACTTATATAGAAGCCGAAAATGATTTTCTGCGGGAGGTCCCGGTACTTGCAATTGACGCCGGCGGTACAAATTTCAGAGCCTCACTTATACGGTTCCGGAACACAGGTGAGCTTGAAATGGGTGACATCATAAGTTACAGAATGCCGGGTCTCGATAAAGAGATTTCCGCAAAGGAGTTCTTTGAGACTATAGCAGGCTATGTCAGGCCGCTTGTCATAATGTCTGAGAGAATAGGATTCTGTTTTTCCTATCCTTCAGAAATACTCCCGGACCGTGACGGCAGACTTATCCGTTTCTGTAAAGAGGTCAGGGCACCGGAGGTCGAGGGTATGCTGATCGGAAAAAACCTTCTTGAAACACTGGGTACGCCCGATAAACCTATGGTTATCCTTAATGATACCGTTGCAACTCTGCTGGCAGGCAAGTCAGTGTCGGTCAATGAAGATTATGATACCTTCATAGGTTATATCCTTGGAACCGGCACGAATACCTGTTATATCGAACAGAACGCCAACATTACCAAGAAAAAGGATCTGAATCCCGGGAGAAGCCAGATAGTAAATATCGAATCCGGGGATTTTAAAAATGCCCCCCGTACGGACCTGGATATCATTTTTGATAATTCAACAGTCGATCCGGGAAGCTACATGTTCGAAAAAATGTTTTCGGGAGGATATTTCGGCGGATTATGTCTCACAGTGCTGAAAGCGGCGGCAGATGATGGATTATTTTCACTGTTAACCTGTGAGCAGATTGCCGTAATGGAAGATCTGTCAACCAATGCGGCAAATGAATTTGTGATCAATCCGTTTTTGGAAACTAACACACTCGGTGGTCTGATAAGTGGTAAGGAGGATAAAAATGCATGTTCGTTAATAATCAATTCGCTTATTGAGAGAGCAGCTAAGTTAGTTGCTGCCAACCTGGCGGCAGTTGTACTCAAAACAGGTAAGGGTATGTCGGAAAACCGGCCGGTGCTGATCACAGTGGAAGGGACCACCTTCAACAAAATGCATAATTTAAAAAAGGAATTTAAAAGTTATTTCGATAATTATCTAAGTGGACAAAGAAAGCGTTATGTGGAGTTTACCGGAGTTCATCAGTCAGGTCTTGTTGGCGCAGCTCTTGCGGCGCTGATATCATAATATTTTTTAAATTTATCGGAAAAAGGAGGTACTATGAAACTGGGATTTGTAAGTGCAATTCTTCCCGAACTGAGTTTCGAAGAGCTCATTGATTATGCAGCCGTACTTAAGTATGAATGTGTTGAAGTATGCTGCTGGCCGGTCGGAAAAGCTGAAAGGCGATATGCCGGTGTGACTCATATTGATGTGGATACTCTTGGTGACCAACAGGTAAAACATATTTTGAGTTATATAGATCAGAAAAAGGTGATGATATCGGCTTTGGGTTATTACCCGAATCCACTGGACCCGGATAAGGAAAAAGGGCCTTTCTATATTCAGCATATTAAAAAGGTCATTGAAGCCTCTGCTAAACTTGGAGTAAACCGGGTCAATACTTTTATTGGAAGAGATAAGAACAGATCTGTTGATGAAAACTTTGAACTGTTCAGGAAGGTATGGCCTGATCTGATAAAATATGCGGAAGACAGGAATGTTAAGGTTGGTATAGAGAACTGTCCGATGATCTTTACAAAGGATGAATGGCCGGGTGGTAATAATCTTGCCACAACACCTGTGATCTGGAGAAGAATGTTTGCAGAAATAGACAGTGAGTTTTTCGGTCTGAATTATGATCCGTCCCATTTGTTATGGCAGCAGATGGATTACATAAGGCCTCTTTATGAATTCAAAGACAAACTTTTCCACATACATTTGAAAGATGCAAGGGTTTACCCTGAAAAGCTCAATGAGGTTGGCATTATGGCATATCCTCTTGAATTTCATACTCCGAAACTACCCGGTCTCGGGGATATCGACTGGCGGAGATTCTTTTCCGCACTAAATGATATCAGGTATGACGGACCTGTGTGTGTTGAGGTTGAAGACAAAGCCTATGAAATTACCCTTGAAGCACGGAAATATTCTCTTGACCTGTGTAAAAGGTTTCTGGATACAATTATCTGAGTAATGTCTGGTCGTAACCGATGACTCACTGCCGCCCATTCCCCCATTAACCAGACAAATGACCTGTCATCCCGAATGAACCAGACCTGAGTTTGCGAAGGTCTGGTGAAATGGGGGATACCCATCTGTTATTTTATCTTTTTTATGTGCAGTATCCAGTCCTTGAAATTGACCACTCCCGGGTAGTCTTCGGGGCATTTTATCTCGACTATTGAGCCTCCTTTTAATTTACCCGTTCTGGAATCCGTACTGTTAACCAGATCTGTCCAGCGATATTCAAACTCATCAGAGGGTTTCTGACTGCTCAGGTCGAACTTTATGGATCCTCCGTATCTGAGATAGAACAGATACTCATTTCCCGGATCGGCAAGACAGAATGGTGACGGATTTTCAAGGACAAGCTCGGGATGTGGCTCAAGCCTCCACCATTCTAGTTTTCTGAGATATTTTCCCATGTATCCGACAGAAACTGCACCCGGGTATATAAGAGTATTTGTTTTTAAACTTGTATCCATTGGCCATGAACCGACACCGGTCGGTCTTTCCGGCAGATGTACTCTCCATGTATGTCCGCCTCCATAGGTATGACCGGCTGCCCCGGACATAACTGCGGACCATGCTGCAAACCTGACATCCATTGCAGTCGGATTTCCTTCAATGAATTCATACCATGGTTCCGTAACTACAACCGGCTTGGCAGGAGCCATTTTGTAAGCTCTGTTTATTATTTCCGGGATCAGCTCATTACACCACCTGGCATGACCGGTCTGACTCTGATTGTAATCGAGCCATTTCTGATTATGGACCGCTTCCGCAGTCGACCATTGAGGTGCTTCAGCGCCACCACTCCACATCGGTGGTGTGGGATGGGCACCCGTTATCCTCTCATAAGGATCTTCATCTTTAATTGTCTCACCAACCCTGTTCCAGAAACTGAGGGGAAATCCACCGTAATTATTCATGTTATATTCTCCTGCCAATACCCAGATCACGTTGAAGGCATGGAGCCGGTGCACAACGTAACGCCACCACCTTATAATATTTTCGTCTCCGATTGATTTATCTATGTTTTCACGGCTCCACCATGCATGTATCCACACAGTTATCCCTTTGGAATTAGCATAGCGGATCATCTCCTCAATCTTTCTTATCTGCTCAAGCTTAGGTTCCCTGTATGAAGGATCAAGAAGGGAACTTTCCCTTCCCCATCCGTTACCTGCAAAAAAGAGCTGCCCTATATTATATCCCTGTTCTGCCCTGGTGTCAGCCAGCTTCCTGAATGATTCAAACTTTATCCGGCTGTTGGTCCAGTCCCACCATGTATCTGCTATCCATAAAACTGGTGTTCCGTCGCTGTAGGTGAAAAACCTTCCCTTTCTGATCTCCGATCCGTTGACAACAATAAATCCCCTTCGGGAGGGATTGATATTTTTCTCTTCTTCGGTCCATGAGATGACTGTTAACCTGCCCTTCTTCCGGTTCATTTTCATGTCCTGTGAAACAGTCTCATAGCTCCATTTGCCTTCAGTCGGTGGAGCAAAACGGATCTTCCAGGTATTCTCTCCGTCCCAGAATCCCGGGACTTTTATGATTTTCCCCTGACTTCTGCCGTCGGTGCCGGTAAATGTTGCCGTCAGAAAAGGTTGATCTCCGGTTTTCAGGAATTCGACGTACGGATTCTGAGCCTGGGCTGTCGATTTCAGCGTTATCTCAAAAACCTCCCAGGTCTTTATTTCAGGATCAGCCCCCTTCAGAAATAGCGGGATAAGAAACAGCAGAAAGATTAAAGCAGAATTTTTAAGAGATTTCATATAAGTTATGTTAGCATAATGTGATTTATAAGAACATTTCGGATATATTTTTTGCCACTGAGGCTCCATGACACTAAAATGCACAAAGAAAAAATAACAGTCACTCCTTTGTGCAACTTAGTGTCAGGGAGCCTTAATGGCTTATACTGTTATCGCCCTTTATAAAAAGGCTCAATTTTTTATTTCAGGAAGAAAAGTACGAAGTTTTTTTATTCCTGAAGATTGACCGTAAGAATTAATTTCTACCTTAACAGATGAAAGAATTAAAATTAATAATCATGAAAATTTTCAGATTGGCAACTTGTTACATAACAGTTTTGCTTTTAACTGCATTGATGTTTTCCTGCAAAAACAAATCCGGTGTTAATGAACCGAAAATGATGGAACCATCTTTTACTTCCGACATTGAATCCTTCAGGCAATACGCTTATCCTGAATGGTTCCGTGATGCGAAATTTGGTATCTGGTCTCACTGGGGGCCGCAGGCTGTTCCACGACAGGGCGACTGGTATGCCAGGAAAATGTATGAATCGGATATCTATAACCGCCAGAGAAACCAGCCGACAGGCAAACCATCACGTGAATATCTCTATCACGTTGAACATTACGGTCATCCCTCAAAATTCGGATATAAGGACATCATCCCGCTGTGGAAAGCTGAAAGATGGGATCCGGAGAAGCTGATGTCATTGTATAAAAGAGTCGGAGCAAAATATTTCGTAAGCATGGCAACTCACCACGATAATTTTTTCCTCTGGGATTCAAAGATACACAGGTGGAACTCGGTTAAAATGGGTCCCATGAAAGATGTAGTAGGCCTCTGGCAGGCTGCAGCCAAAAAAGAAGGACTCAGATTCGGCGTTTCGGAACATCTCGGTGCAAGCTATACATGGTTCCAGCCCAGTCACAGATCCGATCCTTCAGGGCCAATGAAAGGAGTTCCTTATGATGGTGCAAACCCTGAATACCAGGATCTCTACCATAAACCTACAGCACCCGACGACTTCGCGTGGCTTACAAAAGATCCCGAAAACCAGCAGAACTGGCTCAGCTGTATTACGGAACTGATCGACCTTTATCATCCCGACCTTCTATACAGCGATGGAGAACTTCCTTTCGGAGAAGTGGGAAGAACAATGCTTGCTCATTTATACAACCAGGATATCATAAAAAATGAAGGCAGCCTGGAAGCCGTCTATACATGTAAACATCTTGTTTCTGAAGGCAGATGGGTACGTGATATAGAACGTGGTGCAATGGATTCTATAAGCGTTGACCCGTGGCAGACCGATACATCAATAGGTGACTGGTATTACCGTACAGGACAGAAATACATGACAGGCACCGAGGTGATACAGATGCTTGTCGATATTGTAAGCAAAAACGGAAACCTGCTTCTTAATGTCGTTCAGACACCCGAAGGAGACCTGGAACAGGATGTATTGGATATTCTTGAAGAAATTGCTGCCTGGATCCCGGCAAACGGCGAAGGAATATATGGAACACGTCCATGGAAAATTTATGGGGAGGGACCTTCAATAGCAAAGCAGGAGAAAGGGACATTCGGTGGTGTCAGGGATGTAAGACCATATTTACCGGAAGATTTACGCTTCACTTTAAAAGGCGCTACTCTCTATGCATTCTGTATGGATAAACCTGCAGGTGATATAAATATTACTTCCCTGGGGAAGAAATCTTCGATCAGTACCAAAAAAGTGAAATCGGTAGTATTGCTCGGTAGCGATGAAAAACTCAAATGGAAGCAGCAGGATGATGCCCTTGTAATTTCTTTGCCGGATGAACTCCCTCAGTGGAAGGTAAGCGGATTTAAAATTGAATTCCGGAAATGACCAGTGAATCCGGGCATCCGCATAACTTCTGCGACGGGGACGGAAAAACCTACCTTTTTTCCCAGGGTAATAACGATAAGGGGAAAACATGGTTCATTTCCAGGATCAAAGTAAAATGAAATAATTCGGGCCCATACCTTCCGATCATCCACGAATAAGATAATCAAAATCGGATATTATTATTTTACAACTGACTTGACCTCGCTTTGGTTAATCAGTTTTAATGCTTCGCTAATAAATATCTCACCGGTCATCTCGCCAAGAGATGTGCGGGTAATGTAGTCATACCTTTTAAAACTATTGAAATCGACCTTTGTTAAGATATAACCAAAAGCATCATTTGTAAGTCCGAAAAGGAATGGATTAGCTGTATTAAGTTTCCTTTTTAAATAGTATCCTATGTTAGGCAAAGCTTCTCCCGGAATTGTCAGGATACGGGCACTACCAATATCCAGCAGGCAGATAGTTGTTGAAACTGAATCGGGACTGCTTCCGGTAAACTTCAATGGAGTATTCTGAAAAATATATTTCATTTCAGGTGACTCAACCGGAAAGGATATTTTTCCTGACCTGCATGAGATCACCGGATCTGTTTCTGTTTCAGCATTAGCAATTATTCTGAGAGCCTCATCAGCAAGGAGTTCTCCTATCCTGATACATTCTTCCCAATCATTTGCTTCCTTCCCGTTCTCCCTTCGATTATCTGCAGTTACCATTCCTCCCTGTGCACTATTGATGAACAGTGCCACACCTCCGGCTTTCCGCTCGATCCTGTCGCAGAGTGGTCCGCACAGATCAGGAGATAATATGCCTCTTTCAGGGCCTATCACTTCGGGGTGTATTGCATAATTAACAAGAGTTGCTATCGGTGTGCCCTTCCTTGTTCCTTCTGCCGCAAGTGCCTGTATAACACCGCACCGGGGATCGTAAAGATCAGGTGCATAGTAGTTATAAGCTATTTTACCTCTAATCTCGGCTACTGATATTTTCAAAGCTGCCGGTTGCAGATTCTTCAATGCCTCATTTGCAGCTTCTGCTATCTGTTTTGTACACCATTCGAGGTAATTCAGATCAGCATGGCTCTTTCCCTGTTCGTCAGGGAAACCATAAGCATCCGGAGCACTGTGCGTATGAGTGGCACCGATCAGAATATTCTGCGGCTGTATACCATTTATCAGCGCTCTCGATCTGTCACCCAGTACAGAGGTCCAGCCAATATTATCCACACTTATTATGGCTATCCTCAAACCTCCTTTTTCAAGAACCAGGGCACGGACGAACAGATCACCTTTTTTTTCGGTAACAGGATCAGGGGTACCTATACCTCCGGAAACAGGCAACAACGGATCCGGTGTGATCTTCCTGACTGCTGCACCGGCCTTAAAGGTCTGTGCCTGAACGCCATCAGTTAAAATCAGTAAGAGTGCAAGGACAGAAATTATTCTATAAGTGTTCATGACGGGATAGTTCTTTAGTTGCATGTTGCTGGTTGTATGTTGCTGGTTGCTGGCAATTTGTTGCTAGTTGTTTAAGATCAGAAAATTACAAATTTAAATCCGGCTTTACTTGTTTTTCATCAGGAAATTAAATAGTTTATATGTTTAAATTTGAAATCTGAAATGAAAAATCAAGTTATTGTTTTTCTGATATTAACAATGTTTTTTACTTGCCAGCAGTTTAGTTCCGGTCAGAAAATTTTTATTTCTCCCGATGGAAACGATAACAATGCAGGAACAAGAGAAGAGCCGCTTGCAACCCTGGATAAGGCAATATTCAGGGCGCTTCTGCAAAAAGCAGGTCCTGATATGGGACCAATTGAAATTATTGTATTGAACGGAACTTATCAACTAATGAAACCGGTCATTTTTACACCTGGTGATCCGGGAATACCTGACAGACCGCTTATAATCAGAGCAGATGAAGGAGCAAAACCGGTTTTTATCGCTGGTGTGAAAATTGAAGGATTTGAAAAGATCAGTGAGAACATCTGGAGGGCTTTCATTCCACAGGTTGCATATTATGATTCATATTTCGAACAACTTTATGTAAACGGCAGAAGGGCAACAAGAGCAAAGAGCCCGAACGAAGGGTTCTGGAATGTCAGAAAAGCAGAGGAAACCATAGCTGAAAAAGGTACAGGAAGAATGCCCCAGGTAGCTGTTCAGAAAATAATGGCTGACAGCTCCTGCTTTGAAACATTGTCAGGGTTCAGCAGTCAGGATTATGAGGATGCTCTGGTGATCTTTTATCATAACTGGGATAATACAAGAAAAAGGATCATGACTTTCAGCACTTCAGAGCCGGCATTTTTCATTGCAGGTGAAGGCATGAAACCCTGGAACCCCATAAACAATAAATCGCGCTGGCTGATCGAAAACTACAGGGCAGCACTCGATGCACCAGGTGAATGGTTCCTCGACCGGACCGGATACCTTTATTATATTCCTCTTCCCGGAGAAACAATTCAAAACACTGTTTTCCATGCTCCGATCCTCAAAGAGTTCATAAGGATCAAAGGTGATTCACCGGAAAATCCGGTTCGCAATATAAAGTTTGAAAATTTAAGTTTCTCTGTTGCCGGTTACCGAACGCCGCCAGCCGGAAATGAACCTGCCCAGGCAGCAGCTCCTGTGGAGGCGGTAGTAACCCTGGATTATGCTGATAACATATCATTTGCGAATTGTGAAATTGCCCATACAGGTACCTATGCTTTCTGGTTCCGCCGGGGTTGCTCTAATTGCACTGTAAGACAATGCTATTTACATGACCTTGGAGCAGGCGGGATCAAAATTGGAGAGACAGTGTTGCGGACATTGCCGGCAGACCTTACTAATAACATTATTATCGATAATAATATAATTACCGATGCGGGTCACGTATTCCCATGTGCTGTAGGGATCATAATATTTCATGCAAGTGATAATAAGCTAACTCATAATGAAATATCAAATCTCAGATACTCCGGGATATCAGTGGGTTGGATATGGGGATATGCCAACAGCCCTTCCAAACGGAATATTATAAAATACAATCATATCCATCATCTCGGATGGGGAGAACTCTGCGATATGGGCGGAGTTTATACCCTGGGTGCATCGGAAGGAACACAGGTTTCAAACAATCATATCCATCATATTTATTCATTCGATTACGGTGGCTGGGGATTATATACTGATGAAGGTTCATACGGTATTACTATGGAAAACAACCTTGTATATGCCTGTAAGAATTCGGGCTTCCATCAGCATTATGGTAAGGAAAATATTATCAGGAACAATATCCTGGCGTTTAATATCAGATCCCAGCTTCAGGCAACCAGGATCGAAGAACACACTTCCCTGTCCTTTACAAATAATATCATATATTACGATAAAGGAACACTACTGAGCAGTAACTGGCATAAATTTAATCTTCTTTCCGATTACAACTGTTATTGGGATACAAGGTCGAAAGATGTCAGATTTGCCGATAAATCCTTTAAAGACTGGCAGGCCTCAGGTAAAGATCTCCATTCAGTTATTGCAGATCCAGGGTTTACAGATCCGGCAGGATTTGATTTCAGATTCAGAAAGCTAAGCGTTGCAAGGAAAATAAGATTCACTCCTTTCGATTATTCCCAGGCCGGGGTCTATGGTTCTGATGAATGGAAGAAGCTGGCAGAGATGGATATGGATTTAAAAAGAAAATTTGATAATATTGTAAATATTTTGGAAAACAAGGTAATAAAACAATAATTCATGGAATCTGTAAGAGGAAAAAGGTTTGACAGGACATTACAATGGTTATTGACCATTATCCGTATTTTAATAGGCTGGCATTTTCTTTATGAAGGAATTGCGAAGATAATTACACCTGAGTGGAGTTCTGCTCCATATCTGGCCGGATCAAAATGGATATTCGCTCCGCTATTTCAACAGATGGCCGATAGTGCCTCTGTTACCGCAGTAGTTGATTTCCTGAATATTTGGGGGATGATACTTGTCGGCGCTGGCCTGATGCTGGGATTACTGACAAGATGGGCCAGCCTTGCGGGAGCAGTCATGCTCTTTTTCTACTTTGTTGCATATCCCCCATTCCCGGGATATATGTTCGGCGTTCCTGCCGAAGGAGCATATCTGTGGGTAAACAGGAACCTGATCGAGTTTTTCGTTCTGGTTGCATTCATATTTGTCTCAAGAGATTATTTGTTCGGACTGGACAGGCTGTTCGGGAAATGGAAAGATGAAAAGGCAAGAAAGCCAATTCCCGATACACCACCTCAGGATCAGACAAAGCTTTACCGCCGTGAGCTTATTAAGAATCTTATATCTGTACCTGCATTTGGTGCTTTTGCATATGCTCTCTACAAAAAAAGAAAATGGGATAGTTTCGAGGAGAGATTTTTGAAAGTTGAAGGAATTGATGCAAATTCCGGAGCAACTCTTCTCAAATTCAATTATGCTTCTTTGAAAGATCTTAAAGGCCAGGTTCCTAAAGCCGTTATAAATTATACCGATAAGGATGGTAGACCTGCGCAATTTGAACTCAGCCGCATAATAATGGGAGGAAATCTTATTGGGGGATGGGCTCATTCACGGGACCTTATATATGTTTCCAAGCTTGTTAAGACTTATCATACAGATGAAAAAGTGATACAGACACTGGCTCTGGCGGAAAAATGCGGAATTAATGCCATTATTACAAATCCACAGCTTGGCAGGGTACATCAGAAATACCTGCATGAATTCAAGGGTAAGATGAAATTCATTTCCGACTGCGGCATCAACCTCGATTTTCAGAAAGGTATAGCGATGTCACTTGCCGTCAACTCCGATGCACTGTATTGCCAGGGAGAGATAACCGACCGCTGGGCAAGTGAGACATGGAACGATCCGCTGAAAAGAACTGTTGCAGAACGTATGGAGCTTATCCGTAAGGGGCTTGAAGAAATACGCAGACATGGCAAACCGGCCGGCATTGGCGCTCATAAGATAGAAGCAATTAAAACATGTGTTGATTATGGACTGAAGCCTGATTTCTGGGTAAAGACCTGCCACAGCCATAATTACTGGTCGGCACATCCTGAATCTCCCTGGAAAGACAATATGTTCGATTATGACCCTGCAGAGACCATCAGATATATGGAATCTCTTAAAGAACCATGGATCGCATTCAAAGTGCTTGCTGCCGGGGCAATTGAACCTGAAGTCGGTCTTAAATATGCATTTACAAACGGAGCCGATTTTGTTTGTCTGGGTATGTATGATTTCCAGATCGTTGAGGATGTAAATATTGCTCTCGATACCCTTGCCGGCATAAAGGACCGGCAGAGACCATGGATGGCATAGCTTTATCGCCTGACAGAATTCCTGTAAAGAGGTTATTTAATCTGTTCTATTCATAAATGTTCATAATTTACTTTAATCCTTTGTGTCCTTCGTGTGAACTTTATGCTCTTTGTGGTTTAAAATAAATTTAACTTTAACCACAAAGGGCACAAAGGTTATGCAAAGGATACAGAAAGGTTAAAGTTAATCAGATGTAGTTATTAAAAAACCTGACTATGAGATCAAGTATTATTTCAAACTTCTTGATTACTATCCTGTTTCTTTCATTATCGTCCTGCATTAAGGAAATAAAACCTGTTAAATATGATTTTGATAATGTAAATAACAGATGCTGGATCTCAGAAGATTTCTGGACAGTACCGCTTGAGGACTGGAGGATAGGGAAGGGACGTATTGAGTTTACCGGGAAGGGACAACAGGCGACCTGTACGATTCTTCCCTACATGCTGGACAAACCCGAAGGTTCTGTAAATATTAAGCTTCAGATGGGGATTAGTGAAAAGGGAGATTCTGAGGGATCCGCGGGTCTGATGATCGGCTCCGTTGCCACCGAAGAAAATGATTACAGGGCGGCAGTTTATTTTGGGAAAGGTATCAATGTCGGCATCAACACTGAGGGTTATGCTTTTATTGGTCAGAATACAAAAAAACTGCCTTCCGGTTTCAGTTATGGGAATTTCTTTCTTGAGATAACCGGACAAAAAGAGTCTGAAGGATACACACTGATTTTAAAGGTGCTTGATCCGGATGAGACACCGGTTGCAGAAGTTAAGATCAGACCGGAAAATCCTGTCACAGGTATTGTACAGCTGGTCAATAATTTCAGGACCTCCAGGTCTCAGAACAATGCTCCCTGTTTCTGGTTCGATAACCTCGAGATCAGCGGCAGTGCGTTTAGTTTTAAACCTGACAACAGGTATGGTCCGGTTTTATGGACAATGTACACATTGAGCAGAGGGGTGATTAAATTGACCGCCCAGATGCCGCCTGTCGGAGATAATGATAACCATACCATCGAACTTCAGTTTAAAAATGACGGGAAATGGACTACTTCAGGAAAACAGCAAATTGATCCTGATTCACGGACTGTAACTTTCAGGATTGAAGGATGGGATTCATCGTCTGAAAAGGAATACAGGATCCTGTATTACGGCAGGGATATCTTCGGAAAAGAAACAGAATATGGGTATACCGGAAAAATCAGGAAGGAGCCTCTCGACAGACCACTTAAAATGGCAGTAATGACATGCCAGCATAATTCAGGATTTCCTTACTCCCCGGTTTTTGATAACCTTAAAAAGAAAGATCCTGATATCATGTATTTTTCAGGAGACCAGATCTATGAGCAGAACGGTGGCTATCAGATAAAAAGGGAACCGGAAGATACGGCTATAATCAACTACCTTGGTAAATGGTATATGTTCGGCTGGGCCTTTGGTGATCTTATGCGTGACAGACCTACTGTCTGCACACCCGATGACCATGATGTTTTTCAGGGTAATCTTTGGGGCGGGGGAGGTATTCCAAAACCGGCAGGACTGGCAAATACAGATGACTATACAGGATTTACGCAAACAGTTAAGTGGGTAAACGTTGTCAATACTACTCAGTGTGCCCATCTGCCTGATCCCTGGGATCCTTCTCCGATTGAACAGGGAATGAAAGTCTGGTATACAGCATTGAACTACGGAAAAATAAGCTTTGCAATAGTCAGCGACCGGATCTTCAAGTCGGGGCCGGACCTGGTCTCAACCTGGGAAGGAAGAAAAGATCATGTAAAAGAACCCCTCAGAGATCCTTCTGTTCTTGAGAAGCCTGGTCTGCAATTCCTTGGAGAACGTCAGGAAGAATTCCTGGGAAACTGGATCAGGGACTGGAAAGATGTTGATATTAAAGTGCTTTTATCACAAACGCTTTTTACAAATGTTGCAACCCACCATGGACAGTTTGACGGATTTTTGCTGGGAGATATGGATTCAGGAGGATGGCCTAAGAAAGGTCGCGATAAAGCATTGGAAATCATGAGGAAAGCTTTTGTATTTCATCTTTCAGGGGACCAGCATATACCTTCTCTGGTACAGTATGGCATAAGTGACTATCGCGATGCAGGATGGTCATTCGTTCCTCCTGCAATAGCTGTCGGATATTCGAGGTGGTTTCGTCCCGATGAACTGAATTACCCGGTAAGTAACAGGCCATCTCACGCATTGCCAAATACAGGCGAATACAGGGATGCATTCGGTAATCCTAACTTTGTTTATGCAATAGGGAATCCGGGGGAATTTGGAGGTATTCAGAACAGATATGAGATGCAAAACAAAAAAGCCGGCGGTCTTGGATTTGTAATATTTGACAGGGAAACACGGGATATTACAATAGAAGCCTGGCACTTCCTGAGTGATGTGTCAGCTCCGGATGCGGAAAGTCAGTTCCCGGGATGGCCTCTGACAATTAATCAGATGGATAACTATGGAAGAAAAGAAACTGGCTGGCTTCCGACACTTAAAATTAAAGGTGATCCGGATCCCGTTGTGGAAATAACAGATCAATCAAACGGTGAACTTGAATATATTATCAGGATAAACGGAAATGAATTTAATCCGAAAGTGTTCAGTAACGATAAATATACAATAAGAATTGGTTATCCGGAAAAGGATCTTTACAGGGAATTCAAAGACCTGGAACCTGAAATGACAATGGGAAAAACTGCGATAGAGGTTAATTTTGAATGATTACTAATATATTATCCTGACCTATTGCATGTTGTATTCATAATATATTTCTTTAGCTTAAATTATATAAACTTTGTGTCCCGTTGTTATTTCCTTTGTGGCCTTTGTGGTTAAATAAAATTGTACCTTAACCACAAAGAGCATTAAGTTCACACGAAGGACACAAAGGATAACAGAAATTTATGAACATTTATGAATTGAATAGAATAAATAATATTATATGAAAATCAAAATACTTCTTATTTTAATCCTGTTATCCACTACTGCGTTGGTTGATGCAAAAATCAAACCTGTAGATCTCACCTGTGAATACCTGAAAGATCCTGCGGTTATAGATGTTACTGCTCCCCGGCTTTCGTGGATCAATATCGCTGATGAAGGTGAAAGGGGTCAGGTACAGACTGCATGGGAGATAAGGGTCGCCGGAAGCAGGAACTTGCTGATCTCAGGGAAAGCCGATCTCTGGAACAGCGGAAAAATTGTTTCAGATCAGTCCGTAAATATAAGGTATGTCGGCAAACCACTTGTCTCACGTCAGGAATGCTGGTGGCAGGTAAGAGTATGGGACAAAAAAGGAATAATGTCTGACTGGAGTCAGCCTGCCTTCTGGAGGATGGGATTGCTGAACACCGGTGACTGGAAAGCAAAATGGATAGGCGCTCCGTGGCAGGGAGAGGAAACTTTACCGAAACCTTCAAATCCGGGTGCAAAGCTTCCGGAACAATTACCTCCTCCTGCACCGCTTCTGAGAAAGGAATTCAGCATCTCAAAGAAGGTAACCCGGGCAACAGCCTTTGTAACCGGGCTTGGTTACTTCGAGCTATACCTTAACGGTGAAATAGTCGGAGAGGATGTATTGGTGCCAAACCAGACTAATTACGGCAAACGTCCGTCGCTGCCAAAGGAAAATATTCCGCTCCCCGATAATTTCCGTGAATATAAAGTGTTTTACCTTGCTTATGATGTCAGTGATAAGCTGGTGAACGGATCAAATGCAGTGGGTTCAATACTTGGCAATGGTTTTTATAATCCTGCCAAATACTGGGCGGGCGGATATGGAACGCCACGTTTCATCCTTCAGCTTCATATAAGTTATGATGACGGGAGCGAGGAAACGATTGTAAGTGATGAAACATGGAAAGCCTCAAGAAGTCCAATACTTATGGATATGGTTTTTTATGGTGAACATTATGATGCACGTCTTGAACAACCGGGATGGTGCACTCCCGGATTCAATGACACACGCTGGGAGAAAGTATCACTGAAAAGGGCACCGGAAGGTAAACTGATGGCTCATATGGCTCACCCTGACCGTGTTATGGAAACCCTAAGTCCTGTAAAAACTGAAAAAACCGCTGATGGTAACTACAGGATTGATTTCGGACAGGAAATTTCAGGCTGGGTCTATCTTAAAAATATAATCGGTGAAGCAGGCAGGAAGATCGGAATAAAATATATTCACCAGACCCCTTCAGGAGAGAATTCCTATATAATGAAAGGCGGTGTGAACGAATCTTATCATGCACGTTTCAACTGGTTCGTATTCAGGGAAGTGGAAATAATAAACTGGCCGGGTGAGCTGAAAGCCGGACAGGTGACTGCTGAAGCCGTATATACAAATATTGAGACGACAGGCAGGTTTGAATGCTCCAATAAAATGTTTGAAGACATAAACAGGATATGGTGGAGAAGTCAGACCGATAATATGCATGGCGGAATTGCAAGTGATTGTCCGAACAGGGAAAGGTCACCATATACCGGAGACGGGCAGGTAGCTTGTGTAACTGTCATGCATAACTTTGATTCAAGAGTATTCTATAATAAATGGATACATGATATAATAGGATCATCCAACCCTGAGACCGGTTATGTCCCGAATGGGGCGCCCTGGCAACCGGGTTGTGGTGGTGGTGTCGCCTGGGGAGCTGCTATAAACATTATGCCATGGGAGTTTTACCTTCATTACGGTGATAAAGATATTCTCCGCGATAGCTATGAAGCAATGAAAGGCTATATCCGGTATATGCTTACATGGACAGATGAGGAAGGGATTATGTTTTCACAGGCCAAAGGCCGGGATGGCAAACCACTGAGATGGATGAACCTTGGAGAGTGGGTTGCACCATATGAACTGCCTCCTGACAACCTGGTACATACTTTTTATCTTTGGAGATGCGCTGATATTACTTCAAAAGTTGCAGGTATTCTGGGAAATGCTGAGGATGCTGAAAGGTTTAAAGCAACTGCAGAAAAAACCCGGAATGCATTTATGCAGAAGTTTTTTGATCCGGCAAGTGGCTCTTACGGAAAATACGGAGGTAATATATTTGCACTGAGAATGGGAGTCCCGGATGACCGTAAAGCCAGGGTGATAGAAGCGCTTAAAAAAGATATTTCTGAAAACGGAGGTAATCTTGATACAGGCATTTTCGGCACACAGTTCTTTTTCGAAGTCCTTTCAGAGAACGGATTGCATGATCTCGCATATGAGGCAATGAATAAAAGAACAATGCCTTCATACGGTTACTGGCTTGAACAGGGTGTTACAACCTCATGGGAACACTGGAATAACCCGGGTTCAGGCAACCACCCGATGTTTGGAGGGGGAATGGTCTGGTTATACAGAAAACTTGCCGGGATGAATGCCGATGAAGCTTTTCCCGGATACCGTCATATCATCTTTAATCCTCTACCTGCCGGAGAAGTATCTTATGTTTCTTATTCAAATCTTACTCCTTTCGGAATGAGCGGTATTACCTGGAAAAAAGAAAACAGTCAGTTCATAATGAATGTAAATGTCCCGGTTGGATCGACTGCTACTGTGTATGTCCCTGCATCCGGGAGAGAGAGTGTCATAGAAAATGGTAAGAAAATTAAGAAAACATCAGATGTTAAATTTGTCCGGATGGAGAATGATTATGCAGTATATAATATAGGTGCAGGGGATTTTTCTTTTAAAAGTAACATCACAGATGATAAGAAGGGAACTTTTCAATAAAATACTTCTGTCTGCTCCCGGATTCAAAATTTCAGGAATATGTCAATTATTTGCAGTACTCATTACTGTAATTTTGGGCAGCTGTCAGGGAAAAGACAAAATAGATCTCTACTCCGGATTTCTTAATCCTCCTGCCGAAGCCCGTCCCTTTGTACGCTGGTGGTGGAACGGTAACAGGATTACAGAAAATGAGATCAGACGTCAGATAGAAGTTCTTCATTCAGCAGGAATTGGCGGTGTTGAGATAAATCCGATTGCTTTCCCTGAATGGTCAGACAGCCTGGGAATACCTTCCCTGACCTGGCTCAGCCCGGAGTGGAACAGGCTTCTGGCTCTGGCTTCTGAAGAGGCCGGCAAAAGAGGAATGATAACCGACCTGATAGTTGGATCGGGATGGCCTTTCGGCGGGGAATTCATCAATGTGGATGAATCTGTCCAACGGGTTATTACAAACAGTATCAAATACAATGGAGGTGACCGCATAAAAGAAACATCCGGAACTTTGCTTCAAAAAGCACTTGAATCCCAAAGCAGGGCAGCAGAGGGGGAAGCTTTCAGCAATGAACTCTTCTTCATCAGACTGGTCCCGGAAATGGTCGGTGAAATGCATCTGGTAAAGGATCTGCTGCCGCTGATTGATTCTGAAGGAAACCTGGATTATACTATTCCTGCCGGATCATATGAACTTGTATACGGGATCCTGCAGAAAGGTCACAGACATGTTATGCACGGAGCTCCGGGAGCAGCCGGACCTGTTATGGATCATTACCGCAGAAATGTAACACTTGCTTATCTCAACAGACTGAAAAAGATAAGCGAAGATACAGGTATTCCCCTGAATAAACTTATCAGGGCATTGTTCTGCGACAGCATTGAACTTGCAGGTGCAAACTGGACAGATGGTTTTGAGGAAATATTCCTGACGACATATGGGTATAAGTTGAAAGCCTGGTTCCCTTTTATCTTTTATGAATCTTACCGGGGTTATGAAAAAGATAAATTTACAGAAGCCTTTGCTGACCAGGTCAAAAGGGTCCGGTATGATTATAATAAACTGCTTGTGAGAGTGTTCCTGGATAATTTCACACAGACATTTCAGGATTTCTGTACAGAAAACGGACTGCTTTGCCGTTATCAGGCTTATGGCACACCTTTCCTGATGGGAATGATGGAAGGGAATATGATACCCGATATACCTGAGAGCAATAACTGGATCTATTCCGTTGATATGGAAACCGATGAATGGATATGGAACCAGGATCACGGGTATATGATCTGGAACCTTTATGCTGCATCTGGTGGTCATCTAACAGGACGAAAGATTATCAGCTGTGAGGCCATGACAAATACCCGGGGTGTATTTAAGACTTCACTGGAAGAGATTAAACGTCACGACGACATGAACTTTATTACAGGGATCAATCATACGATTCTTCATGGATATAACTATTCTCCCGTTGAAGCAGGATTTCCGGGATGGATAAGGTACGGGGCCTATTTCAGTGAACAAAACACCTGGTGGCCATATTTCAGGAAATGGACAGATTATAATTCACGGCTTTCTTACATTTTCCAGAATTCAAAACCTGTGAAGAACATTGCCATAGTGGGACCGACAGGCGATATCTGGAGCGAAAAGGGGCTGATAAGGGTGCCTTTCCATAAAGAACCCTGGTACTGCTACAGGTTGTGGGAACCTCTCAGCCAGAGCGGAAGCTCATGTGATTATATTGATGAGAAAATTATTACAGATGCAAAGAAGGAAAATGGCCTGATGAATTATGGACCTGTGTCTTACCAGGCATTGATGCTCTGTAACGTAAGGTCAATGGAACCTCTGACGGCTGAAGCTGTTTCTGAATATGTTGAATCCGGTGGAAAGGTAGTAATCATCGGTTCTGTCCCCGGCAGATCCCTTTGTTTCAGAAATGCTGAGGCAAA
>CAYPHL010000084.1:0-14636 GCA_964410385.1 uncultured Rikenellaceae bacterium
AAATTCATAACCCTATCGCCTCCCGATAGCTATCGGGACCTTCCCTTAGCCTTAATGAACTGCGTGAAGAGCATCCTGATTTCGTCTTACGCCTAAATCCCCAGGGGGACTTATTGAACTACTGATACTTATAAAGCCCGCCCTGGAGGGATGGGGGGTATATAGGATTTGCACAAAGTCTCTTAAGTGAAGGGAGATTAAGGGGAAAGGGTTATTTTTAAAAGCATAACAAATTGATCAATTATCATTATATTTCAATCCAAAATTATTCTCGGATGTATAATAATTTCTTTAAGAGTTTTGCATCAATATCACTCCTAGTGTTAATCAGTTCTTACGCTGCATTCTCCCAGAGCTCTGAAAGGTTAAGGAAATCTGCAGAAGGAAAGCTGAAAAAATGGGAAAATCCTTTGAGTGAATGGAAGCATATTTCTGATCCGGCTCCGGATTCAATAAATATCATGGAAGAGACCGGAAAGATCATCCTTTTCTTTCCACCGGCTTTGTCATATTATCCTTTCAGGGAAGAGAGCTGCAGCTTATTCATTAATTCGCTGGGTGTATCACTTGGAAGAAAATTCAGGAAATATGAAATTGCTGTACGGACAAATAATTATTCTTTAGATCAGCTTGTCCCCAATTATTTCAGGAAGAATTCAGACATGGATTCATCCCGTCTCCCTTTAATCAGAAGGGAGAAAAAGATCCCTGTAATGAATTCTGAAAGGATTTATCCGGGCAAAGGCCTGACGGGTAATTCAATTGCACTCTGGCATAGTCATGGTTATTTCTTTGAGATGACTCTCGACAGGTGGGAATATCAGAGGGCCAAGCTTTTCGGGACGGTAGAGGATGTTTCCGTGATGGGGTATGTGGTTCAGTACCTTGTGCCTATGCTCGAAAAAGCAGGAGCTTCAGTCTGGCTTCCGCGGGAAAGAGATACACAGCCCAATGAGATAATTGTAGACAACGACTGGTCGACAGGCAATTCTGAGCTTTTCCTTATACCTGATCCTGAAATTGAAAGGGTAAAAGAAGGTTTTCTACTTACCGATACTCTCTTCCCGGGATATAATCCTTTCAGGCATGGTACCTCACTCAGAATTAAAAGAGATTCAGCTGTTTATATTCCTGATATTCCGGAGAAGGGATCATACGCGGTTTATATTTCTTATCCTCTTCTGCCAGACAATTGCAGGAGTGTCAAATATACGGTAAATCATACGGGTGGAAGTACCGGATTCATTGTTGACCAGACTGTCGGGGGAGAGACATGGATGTACCTTGGCCAGTTCCTCTTTGATAAGGGGAAGAATGCATTGAACGGATCGGTGACTGTGAAAGCGGAAGATACTGATGGAGCTAAAGCAGCCCTTGATGCAGTGAAATTCGGCGGGGGTATGGGGAATGTTGCAAGAAGGCCTTCGGCGGAGATTATAAAGAACAGGCAGTCAGCAGCTGAAAAAGCATCCGGAAGTATTGATAAGGATCCTTTAAATCCTGATGATTTCGGATGGAAATTAAGCGGAAAACCGAGGTTCCTCGAAGGATCAAGATATTACCTTCAGTACGCGGGTATGCCTGATACAATTGTTTACAGTCCCAACACATATAAAAATGATTACAACGACGATTACCAGTCGCGAAGTCTGTGGGTTAATTATCTGGCGGGAGCCCCATATAATGAAGGAAAAGATGAAGGGCAGACGGGCCTGGGTATTCCGATAGATCTTTCACTTGCATTTCATACCGACGCAGGTATTACCCCCGGTGACTCAATTATCGGTACCCTGGCAATTTACTCAACCGGTACTGATAACGGCAGGTTTCCCGACAGCACATCAAGGATGGCAAGCAGGGATCTGTCTGATATTGTACAAACCCAGATCGTGGAGGATATCAGGAAGAAATATAATCCTGACTGGACCAGGAGGGGAATATGGGACAGGCCATATTATGAAGCAAGAAAACCGAATGTGCCGGCGATGTTACTTGAACTTTTATCACACCAGAACCTGGCTGACCAGAAATACGGACTCGATCCGCGTTTCAGGTTTGATGTCAGCAGGGCTGTTTATAAGGGAATACTGAAATATCTTGCCTTTGTTGAAAACCGTGAATATGTAGTTCAGCCACTTCCTGTTACTGATTTTTCAATAATGCCTGTTTCGGGCAGGAAAGTGAGACTGTCGTGGAAACCTGTGACCGATAGTATTGAGCCGACCTCAAAACCTGACAGATATTTGGTTTACAAAAGGATCGGGGAAAAGGGTTTTGATAATGGAACTATGACAGACAAGACAGTGTATGAAACTGAACTTGATACTTTCAATGACATTTATAGCTTCAAAGTGACGGCAGTTAATGATGGTGGAGAAAGCTTTGATTCAGAAATACTGTCAGCAGGGATCAGACCGGAGAGTTCGGGAAATGTTATGATTGTGAACGGATTCGATCGTATTTCTGGTCCCTCATGGTTCGATAACAGTGGTATGGCAGGTATTTCATGGTGGGACGACAGGGGAGTGCCTGATAAATTTGATTTTATTACGATCGGAGATCAGTATGATTTTTCGAGGAAGAATCCTTGGCTTGATGATGACTCCCCCGGCTGGGGAGCAACGTATGCCGATGTAGCGGGAAGAGTTAATCCGGGAAACAGTTTTGACTTTACATATATCCATGGAAAAGCAATTCTTGAGGCGGGATATTCCTTCTATTCATCATCTGACGAATTCTTCTGTTCGAAGGATTATGATCCATATTCGTTCAAAATTGTCGATCTGATCTTCGGGGAGGAGAAGTCAACTCCGTTCTTCAATGATTCATCAAAGGTTGATTTCAGCATCTATACCCCTGATTTTATAAAGAGGATTGAAGACCTTACCGGGAAAGGCACAGACATTTTTATGTCCGGTTCATATGTCGGATCAGATCTTTGCTCTCAGAAAGATTCCATAGCAATAAAGTTTGCCGCCAGGCATCTTCATTTTATGCCACGTACCGGGCACGCAGTAAAGAACGGGAATGTATTTTCGACAGATTACGTCAGCTCAGCATTTGAATGTAAATTTGATTTCAATACAGATTACTCAAAGGATATCTACTCAGTTGAGGCTCCTGACGGAATTGAACCATCAGGGGCAGGAGCGGTATGTGCATTCAGGTACGGGGAAACAAATGCTTCTGCAGGAGTGATTTATAAAGGTACACACAGAACTGTAATTCTCGGTTTCCCATTTGAAACCATTACGGGATCGGAAAACAGGAATTCTTTAATGAAACAGATTTTGAATTTTTTTGAAAAATAATTGCACATGGAAAAGAAAATAGCATGCTTTATGCCATTTTCCGGAAAGGAATCTTCAGAACTCACTATCGCTGCACTTAAAGCATCACAGGTTGTTGATAAAATTATTATAGTAAGAGGGAAAGATAATTTGCCCGAAATTACCGATCCGCTTGTTTCTTTCCTGGAGTCAGATGCGCTGACATCATCAGCTACCCTCAGAAAGATGGGTGAACTGGCAGACTGGCCTTATATTCTTTTATATACAGGCTTCTTTCCTCTTAATCCCGGTATTTTTGCCCTGAAGAGACTGATGCAGGTCTGTGACGACACCAGCGCCGGCATCATATACTCAGATTACATTGAAAACAAAGATGGTAAGCTATCTCCACATCCTGTTATCGATTACCAGGAAGGAAGTCTCAGGGATGATTTCAATTTCGGTTCATTGATACTTTACGAAGGATCGGCTTTCAGGGATGCCTGCGGGAGGATGGACAGGGATTACAAATTTGCCGGATTATATGACCTGCGGCTGAAGATCTCGCAGCAGCATCCGGTCATTCATCTTCCGGAACAACTTTATTCGATAGTTGAAACTGATACAAGGAGGTCGGGAGAAAAGTTGCACGATTATGTCAATCCCCGGAACAGGGCAGTACAGATCGAAATGGAAGAAACATGCACGGATCATCTTAAAATGATAAATGCATGGCTGAAACCTGAATTCACGCAACTAAGCCTGGATAATGAGAATTTTGAAAATGAGGCATCAGTGATCATTCCCGTAAAAAACAGGGTAAAGACTATCGGTGATGCAATTAAATCCGTACTGAGCCAGGAAACCTTATTCAGGTTTAACCTCATTGTGGTGGATAATTACTCTTCTGACGGGACAACTGATGTTATTAGATCTCTTGCCAGGGATGATAAACGGCTCATTCATGTGATTCCTGAAAGAAAGGACCTCGGAATCGGCGGATGCTGGAACGAAGGTATATTTCATCCTGCATGCGGAAAGTTTGCAATCCAGCTCGACAGCGATGATCTGTATATCGACAATAATGTGATTGCCAGGATTGTCAGGGCATTTTATGAGCAGAATTGTGCAATGGTCATCGGATCATATAAAATGGTTAACTTCAATCTGGAAGATATTCCGCCCGGATTGATCGACCACAGGGAATGGACACCTGATAACGGCAGAAATAATGCATTGAGAATTAATGGATTGGGGGCGCCCAGATCTTTCTACGTTCCGGTATTAAGGAATATCAGGATCCCAAATGTAAGCTATGGTGAGGATTATGCAGTCGGACTTGCAATAAGCAGGCATTACCGGATAGGGCGTATTTATGATCCCCTTTATCTCTGCAGAAGGTGGGATGAAAATTCCGATGCGGCTCTTGATGTACATAAAGCCAATTCGCATGATCTCTATAAGGACAGGATAAGGACGATAGAATTACTGGCAAGAAAGAAGATGAACAGCGGTTCCCGGGTATAAATAGAATTCAGGGCATTACCAGATAGCAGATTCAACAAGGCCGAAAAACGGGAGATAGTTTTAATAATTATAAGTATGTTTTCTGATAAGATATACGATCTTTTTACAGCGCAGCTCACTGAATGGCAGCTTGCCGGAGATAATTACCGCCAGCTGCAGAAAGTTAAGACCCGGCACCTTGACTTCGGTGGTTTTAAGGTACTTGTCCAGTTCAATCCTGAACGAATGGCCTCATCAGCCGCTAAAGTTGATGCCGGGTCGGTAGGATCAAGGCCATGCTTCCTTTGTCAGAAGAACAGGCCACCCCTGCAGCGGGGTATAAGATTTGAAAGTGATTTCACTGTACTTGTCAATCCTTTTCCCATTTTCAGCAGACATCTTACAATACCTTCAGACGAACATACCGACCAGAGAATCAGATACAATTTTGGTAAAATGCTTTCACTTGCCGAATCCCTGCCTGCTTATTTAATTTTTTATAATGGTCCCGAGTGTGGAGCATCAGCCCCTGACCATTTCCATTTTCAGGCAGGAAACAGGGATTTCATACCTCTTGAAAAGGATTTTTCCTCAGGACGGTTTGCAGAGATTATATTTTCGAGAAAGGGTGTTGAGGTATGGCTGTGGAGAAATTATCTCCGTGGAATAATTTCCTTAAGCAGTGCTGGAAGGGAACCACTCGAAACATTGTTTCATATGATTTTTGAAAGATTTTCTGCCCTGCAGCCCGGCCGTCCGGAACCCATGATGAATATACTGGTTTACAAAACCGTACAATCATGGATAGTTCATATTATACCGCGAAAACAGCATCGGCCCGCACAATATTCTGCGGAAGAGAAAGACCGGCTGATTATCAGTCCGGCTTCAGTAGATCTTGGTGGTTTGGTTATCACTCCCCGTGAAGAAGATTTCAGGAAGATAACAACAGGTGATCTGACAGATATCTTCAGACAGGTCTGCTGGCCTGATGACGAATTGCATCATGTAATCGGTGATCTGAAATGAAGAAAGAAAGAAAGCTTCCGGAAGTCATGGCGGGTATCTTTTCTGACGAAGTGATCTCATTCACCCTGCATGGCCTTTTTATGCCTGAATCGGACAGCCTCAGGTTATCCGGTAATTGTAAGGTATTTTACGACGGGGGCTGTATCGTTCTTGAGGCAGGTGACAGGGAGATTGAATTTGCGGGGCAGCTTATGCTTGTCCCGGTTGATCCCTCCTGTTCATTTACGCTGCATGGGGTTACTATCGGATTGGAATTTCACTGGCAGAGGAAAGAGGATCAGTCTTTCCGCGGTTGCCTGAGGTTTACAGCCGAAAATGAAAAGATCACCGCAATAAACCAGATCCCGGTTGAAGAATATCTGAAAAGTGTCATATCATCTGAAATGAGGGCCAATGCCTCAAAGGAGCTTCTGAAAGCTCATGCAGTGATTTCCCGCGGGTGGCTTCTCGCCCAGATTGAAAAACGCAGGAATATTGCCGGTGCCACAGATAAATACCGGACAGATTTCACGTCTGACACTGAAATCATCAGGTGGTACGACAGGGAAAATCATAAGGAATTTGATGTTTGTGCTGATGATCATTGCCAGAGATACCAGGGGATAACAAAAGTGGCCAATCCGGCTGTTATAAAAGCGGTTGAGGAAACTTCGGGGGAAGTACTGACCTATGAAGGATCGATTTGTGATACAAGATATTATAAATGCTGCGGAGGAGTTACAGAGCTTTTTGAAAATGTCTGGGAATCTGCCAGTCATCCATATCTTCAGAGCATAGTTGATAATCCGGTGCAGCCTGAAGGTTATGAACTTGATTTTAATAAAGAAGAAAATATAAGAAAATGGATATTATCCGGACCGGAAGCGTTCTGTAATACTACTGATAAGGAGGTACTTGCTCAGGTTTTGAATGACTATGACCTGGAAACCACGGATTTCTACCGGTGGACTGTAACCTATAGCAGAGAAGAACTTAGTGGACTGATAAGGAGTAAGACCGGAGTGGATTTCGGTATGATAAATGAGCTGGTTCCTCTTGAAAGAGGTACTTCCGGAAGGATCATAAGACTGAAGATCGAAGGGACCCTTAAAACAATGATAATCGGTAAAGAGCTGGAAATAAGAAAATCCTTATCCAAAACTCATCTTTACAGTTCATGCTTCATTCCTGAAAAGTTAGTTCGTGATGGTGAGGTATTTTTTATCCTGCATGGAGCGGGATGGGGACATGGTGTGGGATTGTGCCAGATAGGAGCTGCTGTAATGGGCTCAAAGGGTTATAAATATGATGAGATCCTGATGCACTATTTTAAAGGAGCAAAGCTTGAGAGGAAATATTAATAACCCCGTCACGATCTTAGAAACAGGACAATGGATATATCTGAAGTATAAGAAATTAACCGCAAAGACCGCAAAGGTATTACGCAAAGATCGCAAAGATAAATTTTACAATGATTTAACTTTGAGAACTTTGCGCATGCTTAGCGTGCTTTGCGGTTCCGGATGACATTTTAAATGACTGAATATGAACGAAAAACTCTTCAATTTCCTGTTATACATGTTTCTGATACCCACTCTGTCGGCCCAGTCGTGGATAAGGATAAACCAGCTTGGTTATCTTCCGGAATCAGTTAAGGTAGCTGTCTTTATTTCAACAGATGAAGTGACCCTGAAAAATTTTACCGTTCATGATGCTATAACAGGCAAGATAGTTTTTAATGGTAAAGCTCAGAAATACAGTGGTGAAGACTGGGGGATGCGTACAGCGGCCCGGTTAGACTTTTCGAAGCTTGAAATCCCGGGAGGATATTATATCCGGTCAGGGAAAACGATATCTGAATCCTTCAGGATCTCAGCTGATGTTTATATGGGCACAACTGATTTTCTTTTAAAATACATGCGGCAGCAGAGATGCGGTTACAATCCTTATTTTGCAGATTCCTGCCATACACATGATGGTTTTATTGTGGATCATCCTGAAAAAACAGGTCAGGTTATCGACGTAAAGGGAGGCTGGCATGATGCCACTGATTATCTTCAGTATGTAACAACCTCTGCGAATGCTGTTTATCAGATGCTCGTAGCGTACAAAAGAAATCCTGAGATTTTCGGGGATGAATATGATGCTTCAGGAGATCCCGGAAGTAACGGCATTGCAGATATTCTTGATGAGGCAAAATGGGGGATGGACTGGCTCTTAAAGATGAATCCCGACAGCGGCGAGATGTATAATCAGATTGCTGATGACCGGGATCATATCGGATTCAGGCTGCCCATGGGGGACAAGGCATCATATGGCAATGGGCCGTACAGACCTGTTTATTTTGTTACGGGAAAATCACAGGGATTGTCAAAATATAAAAACAGAACCACAGGAGTTTCCTCAACCGCGGGCAAGTTTGCTTCAGCCTTCGCGATTGGCGCAGATGTTTTCAGGAATATGGATGCTGATCTTTCAGAAAGACTAAAGGCAAAGGCTGAAGATGCCTGGGAATTTGCCCTTACCGATCATGGAACAACCCAGACAGCTTGTACCGTATCTCCATACTTTTATGAAGAAGATAATTATGTAGATGATCTTGAACTGGCAGGCTGGGAGCTTTTCTCTCTTACCGGAGACTCATCCTATATTGTTCAGGCTGACTACTGGGGAACACTTGAGCGGGTATCGCCGTGGATCGAGATGGATACTGCCCGTCATTATCAGTTCTATCCTTTTGTCAACCTCGGGCATGCCGGGCTTGTAATGTCAGAAACAAAATATTCTGATAAATATAAAGCTTTTATGAGAAGAGGGCTCCGGATGATGGAGGAACGAAGAACAGAGGATCCTTTTAAAGTTAAAATACCATTTATATGGTGTTCAAATAATTATGTTACTGCAGCACTTACACAGATCTTGTTTTATACAGAGGCAACAGGCGATGATCAGTTTGCAGAGACAGAAGCAGCTTTACGCGACTGGTTATTCGGATGCAATCCCTGGGGGACATCGATGATATGCGGTCTGCCGGCAGGCGGCGATTATCCGGAATATCCGCATTCTTCTCTGACTGCTGTAACCGGGAAGATTCCTGAAGGAGGACTTGTTGACGGTCCGATCTACCGCAGGATCTATAACCAGCAACTCGGGCTGTCTCTGCTGCGTCCTGATCCCTACGTACCATTCCAGAATGGTAAGGCTCTCTATCATGACGATATAGGAGACTACAGTTCAAATGAACCTACGATGGATGGTACAGCTGACCTTACAATATATTTGTCGGCTCTCGAAAAGGAAGGATTAAAACAATCTCCTGCAGGCAGAGAAGAGGTTATTGATGAAAATGGCGCTATGATCAGAAAAAGCGACAAAAAAGAAATATACCTGCTTTTTTCCGCAGATGAGTTCAGGGAGGGAATGGACCATATTCTGGATGTACTGGCAAAAACCGGATCAGGCGGTTCATTCTTTTTTACAGGTAATTTCCTCAGAAATCCCGGGAATGATGAAATTCTGAAAAAGACTATATCAGCAGGTCATTTCATCGGTCCGCATTCAGACAAGCACCTGCTTTACGCTTCCTGGGAAAAAAGAGATTCACTGCTTGTGGATAAGGGACTTTTTATTTCCGATCTGAAAACAAATTATGAATGGCTTGCAAAAAAGAAGATCAATCAGGGAGGAACGAAATATTTCCTTGCTCCATATGAATGGTACAATTCAGCAATTGCCAACTGGACTGCATCACTTGGTGCAAAACTCATTAATTTCACACCGGGTACAGGCACGAATGCCGACTATACCACACCTGATATGCAGAATTACAGATCGTCGCAGGAATTATTTGACAGGTTAAAGGAGTTCGAATCAGCAGATCCGTCCGGACTGAGGGGGGCTTTTATCCTGATACATCCGGGAACCCATCCGGACAGGACTGATAAATTTTATTTGAAACTTGAAGAAATAATCGCGTATTTTTCTGCAAAAGGATATACTTTTAACAGTTTACAGAATCAGTAAAATGGGGATAAAGAAGGATCGTTCGCCATGGGCATGGGTACCGACACTGTATTTCTATCAGGGTGTGCCCTATAGCATAGTGATGATCACCTCAGGGCTGATCTACAAAACAATGGGAATCTCCATTGCCTCATTTGCTTTCTGGACTAGCTTGTTGTACCTCCCGTGGACTGTTAAACCTCTTTGGAGCCCTTATGTTGATGTTGTCTCGACAAAGAGGAACTGGGTCGTTTGGACCCAGCTTGGTCTCGGAGTGGCCTTTATTGCTGCAGGTATAATGATGCCCCTTTCATTCTTTTACCCGCTTACTCTGGCCCTGTTTGCATTGATCGCTATTGGTTCAGCCAGTCATGATATAGCAGCTGATGGCTTCTATATGTACGCCCTCGACCAGCATAAACAAGCCTTTTTTGTCGGGATACGTTCTACATTCTACCGCTTTGCAATGCTGACAGCCCTGGGAATAATCCCGGTGATAGCAGGACTTGTATTAAAGAATACAGGGCTGGAATCAGTTAATTTTGAGGCTGTTTCTGTGCCGGCTGAAGAATATGAATCTTTTGATCCGTCATCAATCAATATTATAAGGTCGGAAGGAGAACCGGAGATACTTTTATTCCCTGAACAGCTTCAGGTACCGCTTTATCAGGCCGGACAATCACTTCCGGATTCATCCGTAATTTATATCGCTTTGTCTGCTCCTCCCGAAGAAGGAAAGACGGTTGTAGTAAATGTTACACGAAAGACCGGAAGCAAGGATATCGATATTTCTAAGAACCAGTCCGGCAGATTTGAGTTCACAAGCCTTAACTGGAATAATCCTGTGGCTCTTTCAGTAAAAGTGAACAGAAATCTGACCGTTTCAACATCATCGGGATTTCTTGTCACCGCAGGGAATGTTGCTTTCAGCTGGACCATCGCCCTTGGGTTCATAGGATTTCTGCTTGTTCTGCTGGCAATATATAACCGTATTATCCTTCCCCATCCTGCTGAGAACGATGAAAAAGAAAGGATCAGCTGGGGTGTTTATAAAGAGGTCTTTGTTTCTTTCTTCACAAAACCCGGAGTTATTCCGGCTCTGTTGTTCTTTCTGTTTTACAGGCTTGGCGAATCACAGCTTGTTAAAGTTGCAACGCCGTTCCTTGTCGATTCACGAAGTACCGGAGGGATAGGACTTACTTCGGCGCAATATGGGATAGCTTACGGCACCGTTGGGATGCTTTGTTTAACACTCGGAGGTATACTTGGTGGTATTGCGGCTTCGAAATACGGATTAAAACGGCTTATATGGATAATGGCAATCTGTATCAATCTCCCTGATGCAGTGTATATTTATCTTGCATATTCTCAGCCAATGCCGGAGAATATTATGGTCTATCTTTCAATAGCTCTTGAACAATTCGGTTATGGATTCGGGTTTATTGCCTATACTCTTTACATGTTGTATTATGTAAGTGAAAGCCGTTACAAAACAGCAGAATACGCCATCTGTACATCATTAATGGCCCTCGGAATGATGCTTCCCGGAATGATTTCAGGATCATTACAGGAACTGCTTGGATATCAACACTTCTTCATATATGTTTTAATCTGTACCATACCAGGATTCCTGATAATCCCTTTTCTCAGAATAGATCCTGCTTTTGGTATTAAAAAGAATTAACTGCGAAATGAAATTTGATAAACTAAAGGCTGAACTGAAGGGAGATCTTTTTACGGATAAGATGCACAGGATACTATATGCAACAGATGGATCTGCATACAGGGAACTGCCTCTTGCTGTCGTAAGGCCAAAAGATAAGGAGGATATAAAAAAGACGATAGCTTTTGCCAGGTCAGTAAAAAGTTCGGTCATCCCCAGGGGAGCAGGTACATCTCTTGCTGGCCAGGTGGTAGGCTCCGGCATCGTTCTGGATGTTTCGAAATATATGAACAGGATAATTGAAGTCAATCCTTCTGAAAAATGGGTAGTGGTTGAACCGGGCGTCATCCTGGCGGAACTTAATAAGCATCTTGAATCATTCGGACTAATGTTTGGCCCGGAAACATCAACTGCCAACCGGTGTTGTATGGCCGGAATGCTTGGAAACAACTCATGCGGAGCTCATTCACTGATTTATGGTAGTGTCAGAGACCATATACTGGAAGCGGAGGTGATACTTTCCGACGGATCAGAAGCAACATTCGGTTCTCTTACTACCAGGCAGCTCACTGAAAAATGTAACAGTGAAAATAATTCAATTGAAACATCTGTTTACCGGTACATCAGGAATATATTATCTGATCCCGGTAACCAGGAGGAGATTAGAAAACAGTACCCTCATCCTGATCTGAAACGTAGAAATAACGGCTATGCACTCGATGCACTTCTTGACACCGATCCTTTCACCGGGAACGGAGAAAAAATAAACATATGCAGACTGCTTGCAGGCTCCGAAGGAACATTGGCTTTTACCACCAGGATGAAACTCAATCTGCTTCCGCTAACTAAGCTGAAGACCGGTCTCATCTGTGCACATTTCATGAGCCTGTCAGATGCTGTCAAGGCTAATAATCTGATCCTTAAGCATAAACCTGCTGCAGTCGAGATGATTGACGACTTTATCCTCAATTGTACAAAAGATAATATCAGTCAAAATAAAAACAGGTTCTTTATAAACGGTAATCCAAAGATCATATTGATTATTGAGATCCTGAGAAAGACGGAAAAGGAGATCATTAAAACAGCTCAGAATATAGAGAAGGATCTCCGCAATTCAGGATATGGTTACCATTTCCCGCTTTATACCGATGATAACGAAATACAGGGAATATGGGACCTCAGAAAAGCCGGTCTTGGAGTTCTTCTCATAATTCCCGGAGAAAAGAGATCAGTTCAGGTGATTGAAGATACAGCTGTGCTTCCGGATTATTTTCCTGATTATATTGAAGAATTTCAGGGTGTTCTTAAAAAGCACAATCTTAACTGTGCCTATTACGCGCATATTGCTACGGGAGAACTTCATCTGAGTCCGCTTCTCGACCTGAGAGATCCGGCTGATGTGGCAATTTACCGGAGCCTGGCTACAGAAATTGCACATCTTGTTAAAAAATACAGGGGTTCTCTCAGCGGTGAACATGGTGATGGCCGGCTGAGAGGAGAATTCATTCCTCTTATGCTGGGTGAAAAGATCTACAGTATTCTCCGGACTCTTAAAAGGACATGGGATCCGTATAATATTTTAAATCCCGGGAAGATCATTGATTCTCCTCCCATGCATACCAACCTCAGGTACAGGACCGGAGAATATATTAAGCCTCTTGAAACAATCTTTAGTTTTCCTGATAAAGGAACTATACTCAGTGCAGCCGAGAAATGCAGTGGTTCGGGTGATTGCCGCAAAAGTTCCATCATCGGGGGAACTATGTGCCCGTCATTCATGGCTTCCGGCGATGAGGATAAATCGACAAGGGGACGGGCAAATATACTTCGTGAGTATCTGACCCGCTCAAAAAAGAAGCATCCGTATAATCATAAGGAGATATACAAGGTGATGGATCTCTGCCTTTCATGTAAGGCATGCAAATCGGAATGCCCTTCAAATGTCGATATGACAAAGCTTAAGGCGGAATTCCTTCAGCATTATTACAGGTTGCATGGAATACCAATAAGAACCCTTCTTATCGGGTGGCTCCCGAGAATAAACAGGTTTGGTCATATCATCAGACCACTTACAAATATGGTAACGGGTCTTCCGTTTTTCAAGAAGATCATAAGGTTTGAAGTGAAAAGAAGTATCCCGCTTCTGTCGAAGATCACATTGAGGACCTGGGCTGAAAAATGCCAGAGTGGCTCGAAAAATATGAAAGATCCGTTGGGAAAGGTTTATCTTTTCGCTGATGAATTTACAAATTACAACGAAAGCGATATCGGTATAAAAACGATTCTGCTTCTCGAAACTCTTGGATATCAGGTTGTAATACCTACGCATATCGAAAGCGGAAGAACATTCTTATCGAAAGGATTACTTAAGAGCGCCAGAAAGGTGGCAGAGAATAATGTATCTATGCTGAAAGATCTGGTTTCTGAAACAACACCTCTGATCGGGATAGAACCATCCGCGATACTGACATTCAGGGATGAATATCCCGAAATTGTGAAGGATAGCCTGAAAGAATCTGCAGAACAACTCAGTAAGCATGCCATGATGCTGGATGAATTCATAACCAGGGAATATGAGAATGGCAGAATAAGCTCAGCCCAGTTTGCAGACGATGCGCTGTTGATAATGTTGCATGGTCACTGCCAGCAGAAAGCGATCGCTTCCACTTCCTTTACAAAAAAAATGCTTTCAATACCTGCTAATTACATGGTTGAAGAGATACCCAGCGGGTGCTGCGGCATGGCAGGATCATTCGGTTATGAAAAAGAACATTATGAACTAAGCATGAAGATTGGGGAGATGGTACTGTTCCCTGCTGTGCGATCTGCACCTGAAGATGCTGTAATCGCCGCCCCGGGAACATCCTGCCGGTGCCAGATCCTCGAAGGAACAGGAAGAAAAGCCATGCATCCGGCAGAGATCATGTATGATGCTTTGTTGAGATAAGCGGCTGAAGGTTTGCCAACTGCCAACTGCCAACTGCCAACTGAGGCTAAGGCTGAGGTTGAGGTTGCCAACTGCTAACTGCCAACTGCCAACTGAGGCTGAAGGTTAAGTAATAATTGACACCATGAAACTAAAGGGTTTGACAGCTGTTGAAATGTCGTTCCGGAAACGATCCGGAAGAACAACCCATTCAACAAAGGTTCCTTATTTAGTCGTTCAGAATTTTCCCGAGCTTGGATTA
>CAYPHL010000084.1:14736-19547 GCA_964410385.1 uncultured Rikenellaceae bacterium
CCATTCAACAAAGGTTCCTTATTTAGTCGTTCAGAATTTTCCCGAGCTTGGATTACTGACTTCCCTGAGATTCCTTGAATGGGTCTCGGAAAATCCGGGAGGATTGATCAGCCTTCCTACAGGAAAAACACCTGAATATTTCATAAAATGGACCATGAGATTCCTTAATGGCTGGACTAAGCCTGAGATCAGAGGAATAATGGAAGATCATGGATTCTCAATCAGAAAAAAACCTTCCCTTCAGAAGCTTAGATTTGTCCAGATGGATGAATTCTATCCGATCGATCCGCGGCAGCAAAACAGTTTCTATGATTATGTTCTTAATTTTTATATCAGGGGATTCGGCCTTGATCCCTCCAGGGCTCTTCTGATGAATGCCGACAAAATATCCCTTTCTGACGGATTACATTATTCACAAGTATTCCCCGATAACAGGATAGACCTTACTTTACGGAACAGGGAAGCAATAACTCCTCTTGAAAAGATACAGCAGGCTTCGATCTTCAGGATAGATAACTGGTGTACTGAATATGAGAACCGGATAAGAGAAGCAGGAGGAATAGGCTTTTTCCTGGGAGGTATAGGCCCTGACGGCAGCATTGCCTTTAATACCCGGGGCAGCGATCAGAATTCGACGACACGGCTTACTGCAACCAATTTTGAATCACAGGCAGCAGCGGCAGGCGACCTTGGTGGTATTGAAGTATCACGGAAGAGGCTGGTGTTAACAATTGGTCTGGGTACCCTTACCTTCAATCCTGACTGTACCGCCATAGTTTTTGCAGCCGGTGAAGCTAAGGCTCAGGTGATAAAAAACGCACTCGAAAATGAACCCGATAACCTTTTCCCTGCAACAGTATTACAAAGGCTGAAAAATGCGAGGTTTTATCTGACACAGGGCGCTGCCGTCCAGCTTCACGACAGTGTGGAAAGATACTATCGCCGGGGAGACTGGAGTTTTGAAAAAACTGAAAGAGCGGTCTTTGACCTTTGCCGGAAAATCGATAAATATGCTCATAATCTGGAGTTGAAAGATCTCAAAAATGACGAATATTGTTCCCTTATTCCTCATCTGAGCCTCAATGCTGTCAGGGATGTAATAGAATCGACAAAAAACAAGATCGAAAAAGGAAGGATAAAAGAGAATGACCAGACGTTTCTTCATACCGGTCCGCACCATGACGATATAATGCTCGGGATTTTCCCATCTATAGTGCCCCAGTTGAGAAATCATACCAATCGCTTTCACTTCGCTGTCCTGACTTCAGGATTTACAGCTGTCACAAATAAGATGTTGCAGAACCTAATGGAGGAGACCCTGAGCCATATCGGACAGGGTAAGATACAAATGCTCAGGTACCCTGATTTCTTTGATAAGGGATACAGGTATAAGTTCGATAAGGATGTTAGCCATTACCTCGACAAGGTTGCTGACCGTGATGAGAAAGGAAAGCTTAGGGGCATCTGTCACAGGATCACAAGGGTTATGGTTGATGTCTACAACCTGAAATCGAAAGAGGAGCTTGTAAATCAGCTTGAAAAGAATGTTAATATTTTAAGGACCAGCTATAGCGGTGAAAAAAATCCTCCGGACATTCAGAGGCTAAAGGGAATGCTCCGGGAATTCGAGGAGGAGCTTGTATGGGCTCACTATGGCGTTAAGGTTAAAAATATTGAGCATCTGCGGCTGGGTTTTTACACAGGCGACATTTTTACATCCCAGCCACAAAAGACAAGGGATGTGATGCCGATCCTTAAAATGTTCAGGCGTATTCAGCCTACTGTCATAAGTCTGGCCTTCGATCCCGAAGGATCAGGCCCCGATACTCATTATAAAGTCCTTCAGGCAATTGCCCAGGCATTGATCCAGTGGAAAAAGGAAAAGGACCTCTCTGAACTTAGGATCATCGGGTACAGAAATGTCTGGTTCCGATTTCATCCTTCCGAAGCAAATGTTTTCACCCCGGTATCGCTGAATTCAATGGCAGTCCTTGACTGGTCCTTCAGGAACTGCTATATCAGTCAGGTTGATGCTTCATTTCCAAGTCCCGAACTTGATGGACCTTTCTCTGATCTGTCACGTCAGATATGGGTCGAACAATATAAGCAGGTTCAGCTTATTCTTGGTAAGGATTTCTTTTATGAAAATGACAGTCCTAAGATCCGTGCCACACATGGCATGATATTCTATAAGGAAATGAACATCGACGAATTCATAATGAAGGCACGGAAGCTTGAGAAGAGTATGGAAGGTGATTTTAACCGCGACTAATACAGAAAATATTTCTCTGCTTTTTTTCTGAAGGCAGGAATATCTTTGTTCCAAAGATCGAGAATTGATCTTACCTGCCAGGTCTTCAGGAATTCAGTCCGTACCTTATCTGTTCCGCAAACCTTATCGAACATTTCCAGACGTGACGGATCACATAAGCTGAAGACATCCTTATCGGGCCATAGTTTACGAGCTTCCTGAAGGAAATAAAACTGAAGGAGAGTCAGAGGAGCTATTTTAGGATCAATAAGATGTATCTGGACGCCATGGATCATTTTCCCCTGTGATACACTGTAATATGGTTTAAAGTGAACCGGCCGGAATTTCACTCCCGCGAGGGAAAGCGAATTGAGGCTGGCGGCAAGCGAATCAGCATTTATCCATTCAGCTGCAAAAAGCTGGAAGGGAAGAGTGTAACCGACACCTATGCTTACTGTGTAGAGTTCTCCAAGAATTCCTGTTGCAGGATAAAACAATGCCGTCTTGGCATGTGGTATGTGCGGAGATGATGGAACCCAGGGCAATCCTGTTTCTTCGAATATCATTTCCCTTTTCCAGCCTTTCATTCTTATTACTTCCAGCCTGCATTTAATGCCGTTCCTGAGCAAACCCTCTTCATTCAGATATCCGGCCAGTTCACCAACAGTCAGCCCATGAATGTAGGGTATGGGATACTGGCTCACAAAGGAAAAAAAACCGGGTTGAACAAGAGGTCCTTCCATTCTGATACCTCCAAGAGGATTCGGTCTGTCGAGGACCACGAAAGGGATATTGTTCTCAGCTGCGGCTTCCATTGCGAGACCAAGGGTGCTTATGTAAGTATAAGACCTTGATCCGATATCCTGAATATCATAAACCAGGATATCTATTCCCCGGAGCATTTCTTTTGATGGTTTCCTGGTCTCCCCGTAAAGACTAAAAACAGGTAAACCCGTTGCCGGATCCTTAGCTGATCCGATGATCTCTCCTGCAGTAAATTCTCCCCGTACACCATGTTCGGGGCCATAGAGAGCAGTGAGGTTTACCCCCGGGGCATTAAATAAAATATCGACAGCCGATCTCAGATTCCTGTCAACTCCGGTTGGATTTGTGATCAGTCCGATCCTCTTGCCAATCAGGATCTTAAAGTTGCTTTTTACAAGCGTTTCCAGCCCCGTTTCAACAGGTTGGCAGCTGGCATTAACTATCTGCAAAAACAAAAGAGCAGCTGTTAGAATTGACTTTACAGATTTCATTTTCATTTTTTATTATTAAACCACTAAGGATACAAAGGTAGCACTAAGAGAACAAAGTAGTAAGCTTAGAGACCATCTGGGTACCTGATTGTTGACTAATTTTAATAACTTACAGGATTTCTTTGACTTCATTTTAATAAGTTTGTACGAAATTTAGCTATCTGAAAAGTTTATGAAGCCATACTTTGGTACATTATTATTTATACTGTTCGCTTTCGGATGTAAACAGCCCGAAATTCCTCTTACTGTTAGAAACTATATCGATTCAATTGTATATCAATTTGTTCCCGATAAGAGGGAAGCCGTATGCGATGTGAATCTTGTATTGTTAAAGGATAAAAGACTTTTAATCAAGGGAGAGACAAACATTCCCGAAGCAAAAAGCGGGATTCTCAGATATTTTGCTCAATCAGGAATTGAATTCACAGATAGTCTGATAATTCTTCCTGATCCTTCGGAGATTATCAAACCCTGGGGTATTGTTTCAGTAGCTGTCTCCAACATGAAAAAGGAGCCTTCCCATTCAGGCGAACTGGTATCCCAGGCTATCATGGGAACACCTGTGAAGATTCTGAAAAAAAGCGAAAGCTGGCTTTTGGTTCAGACACCTGATCATTACATCGGATGGGTGTCTGATTCCGGGATAAGCGAAAAAACAGAGAGTGAATTTTCTGAATGGAAGAAATCAGACAGGATCATCTTTACTGCAAAAGCAGGAGAGGTACTTACTGATGATAACGGATCCGGTGTGGTCTCAGATGCAGTTGCCGGAATAATTGTAATTAAAAAAGGTGAAAGAGGGTCTTACTTCATTGTCGAACTTCCTGATGGAAGAAAAGGGATGATAAATAAGAAAGACGGAATGGATTTCGGAAATTGGTGCTCTGAGGTACAGCCTGAAGCAGAGAAGCTTATAACATTTGCAAGATCCATGACCGGAACTTCTTATCTCTGGGGAGGAACATCAACCAAAATGGCAGATTGCAGCGGTTTTGTAAAAACAATTTATTTCACAGGTGGTATAATTCTCGCGAGGGATGCATCACAACAATTCCTCTATGGAAAGGAAGTCGATATTTCAACATCATTTGATGCTCTGCATCCGGGAGATCTTCTCTTTTTTGGTTCTGTCAATGACAAAGGGCAGAAACGTATAACTCATACGGCTCTTTATACCGGTAATACTGAGTTCATACATTCCTCCGGGATGGTCAAAATTAACAGTCTTGATTCAACACGAACGAATTACAGCAGCTACCTGGTTAAAATTCTGATGGGCGCGAGGAGAGTAATCGGATCTGAGA
>CAYPHL010000085.1:0-13586 GCA_964410385.1 uncultured Rikenellaceae bacterium
TTAACAGGTTTATACGAACATACATTTCCCCTCCTTTTTTCAAGGAGGGGAAATTTTTTCCATAAACGCCGTTAAGTTGACGGCTATGTCTATTAACGGGTGTTGCATGGAGAATCATTTTAATCATCTGACCACTTAATCCTTTATATTAAGGGTTTTTAAAACCTTATCCTTGTGGCTCCTGCTTATTGGCAATTCTGTACCTTCAATCTCGACCGAGTACAAAGTTATGGCATTGATTTTTTTCATATTTATCATGTATGAATTATGTATCCTGAGAAACATTGATGGAGGTAATGTGGCCTCCATAGAGGAGAGGCTTCCTCTTATCATTAACTTCCTGTTCTGCAGATGTAACCTGATATAATCTCCGTCGCTTTCAATATATTTGATTTCGCCCAGATATACTTTATGGATTTTTTTATTATCCTTCAGTAAAAGATACTTATTTTCTGGTTTCTCCCTGATTTCTGTTTTCGTTATTCCGGCTGGCTTTCCATGAAGCTGAAAGTAACGGTTAATGGCTTTCAGAAACCTGTCAAACGGAATCGGCTTTACGAGATAATCAATTGCCTGAAGTTCAAATCCGTTCGCAGCATACTCCCTGTAAGCCGTAGTAAAAATAATCGCCGGCGGATTCGCAAGGGATTTTGCAAAATTAATCCCATTAATTTCCGGCATATTTATGTCAAGGAACAGTAGGTCAGTAAAGTTATCATTTAAAAATGCAATAGCTTCTGTTGGTTTGTTGAATTCTCCAATTACCTCAAGTTCAGTAATTTTCTGAATATAGTCTCGGATTATATCCCTGGCAATAGGCTCGTCATCGATAATCACACATCTGATTTTCATCATATAATAATTTGATTTTAATGGTATGATGGAACCCACATGTAGCTGATTATTACAATATTGTAGTTGTGTATGCAAATACATGCTGGTTTCATAGTGCAGATCTAATAGTTTTTATAAATTGTAAGTGCAGCATAAAAAGAATTTTCACTCCTTCTGGTTATTAATTTATGCATTTGAGGATACAAAAGAGCCAGTCTCCTTCTTATATTTTCAAGACCAATTCCCTTGTTTCCCTGCTTGTCGGAACTGTCCTGATTTTCAGGTATACTATTTTCGATTTCGAAGAAAATCTCCGAAACACTTGATTTAAGTCTAATTTTTACCCATGGATTATTCATTGTTTTAGAAACACCATGTTTGAAACTGTTCTCCAGAAAAGTGAATAGAATCAACGGAGTAATATATGTATCATCGTCTTTTTCATCTGCTTCGAAATCAATACTGAAGCTGTTTCCATACCTGATCTTTTCCAGCTCAATATAGTATCTGATAAGCCGGACCTCCCTGGTTAGAGGATAAAAGTCATTCTTTGTTTCGTATATTACATAACTCAGTATTTCTGATAAATAGAGTATGCTCTGCGGAGTAAGATCTGACTTTCTTAAAGCCAGTCCATAAATATTATTCAGGGTATTGAATAGAAAATGAGAATCTATCTGGCTTTTTAGAGCAAATAGCTCCATATCCCTCTTCTCTCTTTCAAAATCTGCGATCTCCACTTTTTTCTTTTCCTTTTCACGCAACAGGATGACAGCAATATAAATAAAAACAATTACCGTAGTTACCAGATAAGCAATCAGAAGATCAATAGTAAACAATCCTGAAAACGTAACATTGATTTTGAAGACCAGCATGGTGATCATCCAGACCACCGGGATAAAATAAAGTATAGATAGAAGAGCATGAAAAGAGAATAATAACGGTTTTCCCTTCCCGAAGTATTTTTTGAAGAGATAATATCTTATAAAATAGACCAGCACGATCTGTACAGCGATTGTGATAAAAATATTTCCGGGGATAATAGTGTTAATATTATATTTTTTACTGATCAGATAGGAGATCAGGGTAAATAATAACCAGAAAATAAAATGGAACAGAAATAGATAAATCCTTTTTGTTTTCATATAGACCAAAGTTAAGAAATCAGATTGTCTTAACGTCAAAAATCAGATAACCTGCAGGGTATTTGCGGTAACGGGCAAAAATAATGTTGCATATAATTTATAAGAAACTCAAAATACATCTTTTCAGTACTTTATAAACAAGATTACCCGTTCAATTTAAGCTGTAAGATCAGAATTTGTCAATTACCTCTGTTAACGTGTCAATCACAGATTTTTTTTGTGCAATAATATTGACTGTCATAATATTGCTTATGAATTTGTAAGTAAAACTTATTGCTATGATTAAATCAATTGTAAGAGACTGCCTCAGGTCGGTAAATCTTAAAAGTATTTATCCTTTAGTTAAATTAATAAGCTTGTCAGCAGGTCTGATATGCTTCTCAATTTTTCTTACAATAGTAATTAATGAACATTCATTTGACAATTATCATGAGAAGAAGAACAGGATATTCAGATTGATTCTGCATGATAAGAGTCAGAATATCACCACTTCAATATTGCCTGGTGTAGCAAAAGATTTATTCAATAACAAAATACCACAGGTTGAAGAAATTATCAGGATAATTGTTCTTGAGCAAACTGTAAAAACTGAGGATAATGAACCTGAGAGTCAACCTGTAATTTATGCCGATCCGGGTCTTTTCGATGTATTTTCCTGGAACCTGACTGATCAGGGTGAAACCGGTTTATTGGACTCTCCTGATAAAATATATATTTCAAAAAAGGAGGCAAAGAGGATTTTTAAAGATGTTAATCCATTGGGCAAGATTATTTCAGTGAACAATGCCGATAAGTTTACTGTAGGTGGCATATTTGAAGATATACCGGAAAATTCATTTATTAAAATTAATTATCTCACGTCAACTGAAGCCATCCAGACCTCCGTTTTTCTTACTGATGCCAATTATAAGATAACAAATTTCTTTTTTTTACTAAAAGATAAAAAGTTTAAGGATGAAACAGAAAAAATACTTAATACTATCATATCAGAAAGTTTTAAGGTAGATAATAATCTTGTAAAACTTACTCTGCAGCCTTTGAAAGATATATATCTTCATTCAGGTGATATTATGCAAAGTACCGTATTTAACAGTGGCAATTTGCAGCTGGTACAATTTCTGCCGTGGATAGCTTTATTCATTCTGATCATATCTCTGGGGAATTATATGATCCTTGATATAGGTAAAAACATTTCAAAGATTTTCAGGATAGGCATAAGTAAAACCTATGGTGAGACCGGGAAAATAGTATTTACACGTTTTTATTTTGAAAATCTGATATACATATTTTCTGCATCTTTTATATCTGCTCTCCTGATAATCTCTCTCAGGAATACATTAACAGATCTTACTTCAGGAGGATTGAGCATTAATGAATTATTCAGTGTCAGGATAATCATTATCCTCCTGGTCCTTACATTTATTCTTCCAATTGCTCCAGGTCTTTATTCTTCATCGCTGGTAAATAATGTTACTATTCCTGAGGCAATAAAACTGAATAAAGCCAGGATAGTTGAATTAAAAATTGCCGGTAGCAAGTATTCAGTCAACCTGAGAAAAATAATGCTGGGTATCCAGTTTTTCATATCTGTCGGTTTGATAGCAGCCTCACTCGTTGCCGGAAGGCAGATTAAATACATTAAATCGATGGATCCTGGCTTTGATAAAAGTAACCTTATTGTAACCAACAACTACCTGAGAGGTGCAAATTCACTGGAAGAGAGACGATTCCTTGCATCCCATCTGGTTAAGAACTCACCCCTGTTTGCCGGCTTTGCTTCCGCTTCCAATTATCCTCTGGGCCCTGTTTCAAACAGGACACAAGTCAGGCTAACTTCACAGAGACCCGATGAAGCAATATCAGCAGGTTATCTTGGTGTTGATTTTGAATTTTTCAAAACGATCGGAGCTACTATTATTGAAGGTCGGGATTTCAGCAGAGCCTTTTCCACTGATTCTGTCTCGGCAGTAATCATAAATCAACAGCTGGCTGAAAGAATCGGAGGAGACGCTGTAGGCAGGAAGCTTATTGGTTTCTGGGGGAATAACGAGAAAATTGTAATCGGAGTTGTGAAAGATATCTATTTCGGGAAAACTGATAAGACTCCTGGTCCTATGGTATTCGTTGTTAACAGTACATCTTTAACCAATTCTTTTCAGCTATTTTTCAAAACCGCTGATAATATGTCGGATAAGGCATTGCTTTTTCTCAGTGAGAACTGGCAACAGGTGGATCCGGTTGCTCCTTTGTCCTTTTTCTTTATGGAGGATCTTTACAATAATGTATATTCAAAGGAGATAAAAATTGGAAAGACATTAACGGCATCAACGATGATAAGTCTTTTCCTGCTGCTGCTGGGTATAATATCGGTTTCATACCTGGTTTCTACATCAAAAGTCAAAGAAATGACCATCATCAGGATATTGGGAGCTGATACAAAAAGCATCCTGAAAATATTCCTGAACGAATATATCGCACCTTTTATAATCGCTTTATGTCTGGCAATTCCCCTGGCATATCTTCTTCTGAACGGGTGGCTGACCAAATATATTTACAGGACACAGATCGGTTTGGATGTTTTCCTGGTTGCTACTGCCATCATAGCCGGATCGTTTCTCATTGTCAGTGGTATAATGACTTATAAGGTCATCAGTGTTAATCCGGTCAATAATATGAGGGAAGAATAGAAGATACAAATAATTTATATGAAAATTATACTGGAAACTAAAAATAAAAAGCATGAAAAGAATATTATTTATATCGTCGTTAATTTTACTTTTTTCTATACAGAAAATTGAGCTGTTTTCTCAGGAATTGAGGGAAGAAACATGGAGCTTTACACAAAAAGATACTCTTTATCTGGAAACCCACGGGAGAACAAAAGTCTCTATTTCCGGTTCACATACCGATCAGATTGAAATCAAGCTTCAGTATCGGTTTAAACCTGATGAAAAATTTGAACTGAATGAAAATAACACATCAGTTATTCTGAAAGAACGTTTACTTAATTATGACAATCATCGTCCCACAACAACATATTTTGAAGACTGGATTCTGGCAATAAATGTACCTGACGGAACTTATATCAAATGCAAAGGAGGCTCAAGCGACTTTAAAATCAATCATTTTAAAGGTTTTTTTAAAGCTGATTACGGGGCAGGCAGTTTTGTAATCAGAAATGTAGAAGGCACCGTAGACATGTTGCTGGCTCAGCTCTATGCCCGGATTCATAATTCAAAAGGAAAATTCGACCTGAAGTCAGCAGGGGGAGCAATCAGGGCAACAGGACTATCAATTACTGGTAACAGCATTTTTAATTCAGGGACGGGTAGTGTAAGAGTATCTCTTGCCAGAGTACCGGATGCAGATTTGTCTGTAAGCTCTAACTTCAATAAGGCTCAGGTCAGTTTTAATGGCAATCCTGTCACAGGGTATTGTGAGTTAATTGCTATGGTCGATAAAGGGAAAATTATTTCTCCGTTCAAATTCGACAGAACAGAAATATTTCTTGATGATATAAAGAGTTACAGGGATTCTTCAGATTTTGGGAGAAAAAGCGAGTACTTCAGGAAGAGTTTCACCCGGAAAGACAGCAATCCGGTAATTACTTTAAAGACTGTCTCGGGAACTGCTCAATTGATAAAATAGCTGTTGTTAAAAGAATTCCCTTCTTTACTAACTGTAAAAGCCGGTTAGGTTGACCCTTCATGGCCGGAAAGGACTGACCATCTGATGCCGAATAAATATTTGTAATAAATTGCCTTATATCAACATAATTTCTCTCCCCGTTCTCGGGATTTTTCTTCACCGGACTCACCGGAGCTTACTCTGCAAATCTGTGTCCCGGTTCCTTATTTTCTGTCTTCCGCCTCCCGAATTCGGTCTTAAAAATTATTTGTTTATATCAGAAATTTCTATTTACTTTGCATTCCAAAGTACTTTCATATGGAGAATAACATTTCGTCGGCTGAAGATCTGAAAACCATCAGAAAAATCATGGAGGATTCAACTAAATTCCTCTCGCTAAGCGGTCTTTCGGGTATCTTTATGGGCTTAATTGCAGTTGCAGGAGCCCTGATTGCCATCTTTCTGATCCCCGGAAACTGGATGATGCTTTTTAATGAGTCCCTTAAAACAAGTACCAACGATGGAACACCTGCTGTAGGATTAAAACTGATCCTTGATGCTTTAGTAGTTTTAGTCCTGTCAGTAATATCTGCATTTTTTTTCTCATTCAGAAAAGCAAGACGGTCAGGAAAAGCATTCTGGACACCGGTTTCAAAAAGACTTCTTTTTAATCTGTTCATCCCTTTGATCGCCGGTGGCACTTTTGCATTGATCCTCATTATCCAGCGTCATGGTGAGCTGATAATACCTGTATTCCTGATCTTTTACGGGCTCGCACTTATAAATGCCGGAAAATTTACTTACAGTGAAATTTTCTATCTGGGTATTTTAGAAATTTTTACGGGTCTTGTTGCAGCTATTTTTCCTGAACTGGGATTGTTGTTCTGGATCACCGGATTCGGAATTCTCCATATAGTTTATGGAGTAATGATGTACAGAAAATATGAAGTATGAAAGACCTTATATCCGGTTTAAATAAAGTATTTGAAAGCAGGATAAGGCTAGGGATAATGTCAATCCTGATGGTAAATGATTCCTATGATTTCAATAGTCTGAAGGAATCCCTTGATATCACAGATGGCAACCTGGCAAGTCATATGAAGGCCCTGGAAGATAAAGGATTGATAGAAGTAAAAAAACAGTTCATAGGACGAAAACCAAATACAAGCTATTTCATTACCAAAGAAGGAATGCAATTATTCAGGGAGCATCTGAATGCTCTTGAAAAACTTTTAAGAACACATTAAAATTTATCTATTACCCATGTTTGACGAAATAAAAACCAACCTCGGTAATCCCGAAATCCTGGAAAAACTTTACCGCAAGGACAGAAAAGCTTTTAAAACAGCTTTCGACAGTATTTACACTGAAATTGAAAGCACAGAAACGGCAAAATTCTGGAAAGTCCGTCTTGATTATGACATCAGGCAGGATACACCTAAGACTTTTACGCTGACCGAATTAATAACGGTATCTGTTTTTTGTGTGATTATTGTATTTCTTGTAAAGATCCCTTCAATATTCAACCTCAGCTTCCCTGAGGATATCTTTTATTTCAGGAACACAGCCATTATTGTCTTCTTCGGGTTGACATTGTACACAGTCTGGTTTAACAGGATCAAAGATTGTAAGAAACTGATCATGACTGTTCTGGCATTTCTCATTGCAGCACTATATATTAACCTGCTTCCCCCAGACAGTCAGGGCGCTGCGGTGATTCTTGCATATATTCATCTTCCTTTTCTTATGTGGTTTATATATGGGATCGTCTTTACCGGTTATGAACTCAGGAACCTGGACAAACGTATCGATTTTATAAGGTTTAACGGAGACCTGGTCATTTTCTATGCATTGATAGCAATTGCCGGAGGTCTTCTGACGGCGATAACGGTTGGTCTGTTTGATTCTATCGGATTGGATATAGAAAAGTTCTATGGAGAAAACATAATAATTACGGGAGCAGCTGCTGCGCCTGTAGTTGCAGCCTTTTTAATAGAAAAATTTCCGGCACTGGTCACCAGAACGGCACCTTTAATAGCCGCCATCTTCAGTCCTTTGGTTCTCATTACACTAATCGTTTTCCTTGTAACTATATTGGTAACAGGAAAAGATCCCTATAATGACCGTGATTTCCTTCTGGTTTTTAACATAATGCTGCTTGGTGTGATGGCAATAATCATCTTCTCCGTTTCCGAAACATCAGTAATAAAAAACCAGAAATTCAATGCTATAATTTTGTTTGTCCTGTCGGCCGTTACAATAATCATCGATCTCATCGCACTGTCTGCGATCTTCTACAGGCTCGGCGAATACGGACTGACGCCCAACAGGCTGGCGGTACTCGTCTCAAATATCCTGGTCCTGATAAACCTGGTCCTGATAATGGCCGGTCTCTTCAGGATCAATTTTAAAAAGAAGGATTTTACGATTGTAGAAAAGACTGTCTCGAAATTCCTTCCTGTTTATCTTGCCTGGATAATGATAGTCATCTTTGCCTTCCCGGCTATTTTCGGATTAAGGTGAAAACGTTTCCTTTAAGGTCGGGAATTCATACCAGGACACAAATACCAGGATCTTAATCATTCACATCATTATATGCATACGCGGGAGGCCGGTTCATTCTATATTTACCAGGACGCCCCGAAGCGGGGATACAGGCTGTATTCTTCCGGGAGAACCCATCAGAGCCGGTCCTGATTTCGGACCAAGAGTAACAACCACTGATCCGTTCATTTCCGAGAATCTGCATTCGATTGTCTGTGACCCGAGGCTTTCCTCAACAAAACGAGCCGTAATTTCAAGTGTACCGGAATCTGTCCATGAATAAGCCGATGCTACCCTAACAGATACAAGAGGTACAGAATAACTGGCATCAATCGATTTTGAAGGGCTTCCACGGGGAGGAGCCAGCAATGAGCTTAGTCTGGAATTAACCGTCTTCCAGGTTCCCTGACCGGCTTTAATCATTGCTATCTGGTTATTCCTTTTCATTGCAAAACTGCATTCATTATCACTGAAACCGAAATATACCGACTGGATCTGGTAATCATTATCCCCGATCATAAACTCCTTTCCGGAGATTTTCTTCTCGAAACCGGATTCCGACCGGCCTGAAAGCTGAGGTTTCAGAGACAGTCCTGATTGCTTTTTCTGCAGATAACCATAAGATACAGGATCTGGTTGAATTGCCTTGTTTGATTTTATTGCAGGGATCAGATAATTATGGACAAGGTTTAATTCTTCCTGTGTGTTTCTTGCATTAGCAGTTAAAATGACAATTGCATCCTTATCAGGAAATAAGATTACAAACTGACCTGCCATCCCGTCAAGACGCACACTATTATTCCTGCCCCTCCACATCTGATAACAGTATCCCTGTGCCCAGTCATTTTTTTCCTTTGGTGTCTTATTGGAAGGATCATCACTGACAATTTTAAATGAAGTGGCTTCCTTTATCCACTCTGAAGGGATTAGCTGTCTGTTATTCCATCTGCCATTCTGCATCAACAGCTGTCCGAATTTTGCAAGATCTTCTGTCCGGAGTCTCAATCCTATCATACCCAGATTTATTCCCTGGGGATTCTTGTCCCAGTCAATTCCGCGGACAGACAAGGGAGTGAAAATCCTTGGCATGAGGTAATCAAAAAGAGTTTCGCCGGTAACCTGCTGGACAATTGCCGAGAGCATAAATGTAGCCATGTTATTGTACTTAAAAACCGTTCCGGGCTTATGAACAGGTTCCTGCTTAAGAAAAGCTCCGATCCAGTCTTCATCGCTGCCTGCACCCATTGGAGCAGGGTCCTGGCCTACCGACATGGTTAACAAATTCTCAACAGTAAGTTCTTTCATATTATTGCCAATCGTATCGGGCAGGGAATACGGAAAGAAAGAAATAACCTTATCACTCAGCTTCAATCTGTTTTCTGAAGCTGCAAGACCGATACCTGTAGCGGTGAATGTCTTACTGGCAGAATAAAGCAGATGTTTATATTCCGGGCCATAAGGATCCCACCATCCTTCAGCAATTACTTTTCCATGTCTAAGGAACATGAAACTATGAATTTCCTGCCTGCCGGTATCAATTGCATTCAAAAAGTCAATTATACCGGATGAGGCAACTCCTTCAATTTCCGGAATGCTTCTCGGCAATTTATCGGTGTCCTGTGCTGTGATATCAAAAGTATATCCTGAACAGATCAGGAGAATCAAAATTTTAAGCCCGGGGAATAAGTTTTTCATGATGCTGAATAATTTTAAATACCACTATAAAGCTATTACTTTTAATGATATTCAAAACCAAGATCCGGGGTAAATATCTTGATAAAAACCCGGCAGGGAACGATCTTTGCCCCGGGAAATTAAAACGAAACTAACCGCGACCCAAAAGCTGGAAAAGCACGTATGAAACAATTAAAGTAACTATTATATTAAATCCCTGAGCGATCAGGAAACTATAAAACGGCTTTTTGCTTTCCATTTGTTTAAAATCGGAAAAACGGGTTTCCAGTCCTATGCTGACAAATGCAAGATTAAACCACAAGGTGCTGAATGACTTTATCACCTTACCTGAAGCCTGGGCTGTATCAGGATTGAGAATAAAGGAGAAAACCACTGATGCCAGGATAAAACCAAGTACAAATTTCGGGAAGCGTTCCCAGATTATCCTTGCGGGAACATGCTGTCCCTTTTCGTTGGCTCCTCTGTTCCTGTAAGTCCAGAAGATTGATATAGCAAATGCTGCCAGTCCAAGCAGTACATTCTGGGAAAACTTTACTATTGTGGCGTATTTGAGGCCGGTCTCTCCTGCTATTGTTCCGGCAGCGACCACTGCTCCGGTAGTATCAATAGTACCTCCCAGCCAGGCTCCGGTTACTACATCCGACAGACCGATCCATTTTGCCAGAATTGGCATGAAGATCATCATTGGTATTGCAATAATAAGCACAAGAGAAATAATAAATGAAAGCTTCTTTTTATCGCCGTTTATCGCACCAGCAGTTGCAATTGCTGCAGAAACACCGCAAATCGAAACGGCACTTGCCATCATTGTCGAAAATTCATCATCAATTTTCATCCTGCGTGAAAGCCAGAACGAAAAATACCATACTATACATACTACTATCACTGCCTGTATAAGCCCGAGAGATCCGGCTGTCATAATGTCCCTGAAAAGTATGGTAGCTCCAAGCAAGACAAGTCCGATCTTAACGAAAAGCTCTGTCTGAACGCCAGCTCTGAGCCAGCCAGGCAGCCTGAATATGTTGCCAATAACCAGTCCGATCAGAAGCGAAAAAAGTACCGTCTCGAGACCAAGATTTTTAAACCCTGCAAATGATGAAAGAAATTGTGCAATTACTGCAAGGAGGAAGACTGATATGAAACCCATTGTATATTTCTTCAGGGAATCACCGCTCAGAAAAAGACCAAGAGCAGAAAAAATACCAAAAACCAGAAGTGTGACAGCGGCAGAGACTCCTAAAGGCCCGTTAAATGAGGCTGCAATGCCCTGCAGATCTGTCCAGCCTGTCTTTCCACCGAATGTTGGTGTACTGAAAGAATAACCACTTATAACAACCAGGATAATGAGGCAAAAGCCGGTTATTACTGACGCCCAGTCCTGCCCGATATGCAGACTCTTTTTTAATTCAGCTTTCTTAATTTCAGTCATCTGTTAATATCTTTCGTTTGATGCTCTGCAAATATCTGACCTGTTTAAGTCTTTTTTGTAGGCATAAAATCGTATTTTTCAATAAGCAACTTATGAAGTACTGTAAACACAAAATTTTGTTATTATGTTGAACTAATGTGAAATAACAATAAGTTTAAAATTGTATTCAGGTCTTTAAACTCTTCTCCGGCTTATTTTCAATCCGCACTGCGATTGTTTCTTTTTCTATTTTCGTCATTGATTAAAAACCGAACCAGCTATGGAGAAACAGTTTTTCACTCTGAATGTATTTTCATTTTTGCTCATCTCGTCACTATTTTTACCGGCATCAGATCTGTCGGGACAGGAATCACAGGAATTCAAGCCCGGCGGTAAACCGGAAGCAAGGGTTTTCACCAGCCTTAACACTTCATTTTCCAATAGAGACAGCCATACTAAATTTGATCTTACACGTGCCTACCTGGGATACACCTATAATTTTTCAAAAGGTTTGTCAGGCCGGATTGTTTATGACGTTGCTGATCCTTCGGTTGGCAAGCTGAAGTTCACCGGCATGCTGAAGTTTGCTTATCTTAGGTATCAGACAGACAAATTGACGATCACTGGTGGAATGATTCCGCTTCCTGAATATGATTTCGGGGACAGGAAATGGGGACATAGGTACGTTTATAAACCCTTCCATGACGAATATGGCTTCGGCACCTCAGCTGACCTGGGAGCAAGTATCGCATACAATATAGCGCCCTGGATAACAGCCGATCTGACGGTTATGAACGGTGAAGGGTTTAAACTGACAGAATCGGATTCAACATTTAAAATAGCTGCCGGACTGACTCTGCAACCTTTGAAAAACTTTTCGCTACGGTTCTATTTTGACAATATGTCCAATGACGGTATTTCACAAAAAACCACTGAAATAATTGCAGCTTATGAGAACAAAGGGTCTGTTCTCTCGGTTGCATATAATTTCCGAAGAAACAACGGCCTCACAGAAGGGCATGATTACCAGGGATTTTCAATAAATGGAACTCTGGCTGTAAAACAAAAGATAAGAGTATTCGGAAGATATGATTACCTTTCTTCGGTAACAACAGGTAATGACCCTGATCCGTGGAACATAATGAAAGACGGACAGCTTATTCTTACGGGTATTGAGCTGGGACTTGCTCCCGGTGTAAATATCTCTCCCAATTTCCTTTTACTGAATCCTGCCGATAAAGAAAGTCCGGTCATATCACGATTCTCAATTTCACTCGATTTAAAGTTCTGAACATCCTGATCGCATCTGCCACTTGCAAAAAATACTTAAACACTTATATTTGCTATGACTTATGTAAGTTGACATGTAACCAATAAACATAAATTTTTAAATGATGAAAAAACTTTCACTTTGTCTTGTTCTCAGTATAATAATTACATTTTCTAATTCTGCATCATCACAAACCATATCAAAGGAGGAGCTGATATTTCTGACATCGGAATGGAAGGGTGAACGATTTCCTGATGGCCGCCCGAAGATCTCTGATGATCTGCTTAAGCGGGCAAAGAATCTTGTTATAGAAGATGCCTGGCAGATCCTGAACAATGAAGGATATGTAAACCAGTTTGAAGGAAACTGGAAGATGGTCAGGTCTGGTGTTCCGGTTATAGGGAGGGCTGTAACTGCCACCTTTATGCCAACAAGACCTGATATAGAAAAAAATATTAAAGAAAGAGGCTGGAAAAATGGATTTGCAGGGAATACAAATTCCTGGCCTATATCTGTCCTTCAGAAGGGAGATGTTTATGTTGCCGATTGTTTCGGCAAGATTAAAGGTGGTACCTTAATGGGCGATATGCTGGCTACCTCAATATATTCCAAAACCGGCACTGGTGTTATATTTGATGCAGCAGCCAGGGATCTGACAGGCATATCTGCAATTGCCGGATTCAATGCTTATGTACGTGACTTTCATCCCTCATTCCTTGTTGATGTAGTTCTGACAGGATTGAATACACCGACCAGGATCGGAGAAGCTATTGTAATGCCGGGAGATCTTGTTATCAGTGACGATGAAGGCGTTCTTTTTATACCCGCACATATGGCTGAAAAGGTGATAGCGACAGCCGAATTCATGACAGCCCGCGGCGCTTTCAGCAAAGCTATGCTTAAAGAAGGACGATATACATCGGGCCAGGTTGATTCGCAGTGGACTGATGAAATAAAGGAGCACTTCCTCCGGTGGCTGAAGGAGACCAACAGTGACATAAAGATGACCAGGGCTCAGCTCGATGAATTCATGTCCAAACGGACCTGGTAAATAACAGGCGGA
>CAYPHL010000085.1:13686-15896 GCA_964410385.1 uncultured Rikenellaceae bacterium
TCAAGATCAAAGCGGTCAAGGTTCATTACTTTGTTCCATGCTGCAATGAAATCCTTCAGGAACTTTTCCTGAGAATCTTCACAGGCATAAACCTCTGCTATTGCTCTGAGTTCTGCATTCGAACCAAAGACAAGATCAATGCGGGTGGCTGTCCACTTTAATTCACCTGTTGCTCTGTCATGTCCTTCAAATATTTCCGGACTACCCTCTGCAGGATTCCATTTTGTAGTGAAATCGAGAAGGTTAACAAAGAAATCGTTTGTCAGAGTTTCCGGATTATTTGTAAAAACTCCGTATTGGGAATGATCGAAGTTTGTATTCAGAACACGCATTCCTCCAACCAGCACAGTCATCTCAGGAGCAGTAAGATTAAGCAGCTGTGCTTTGTCAACCAGCATTTCTTCTGCTAATGCACTGTATTTAGGATTTTTATAGTTGCGGAAACCGTCTGCTTTTGGTTCGAGTACTCCGAAGGACTCAACATCGGTCTGCTCCTGTGAAGCATCAGAACGACCGGGAATAAAAGGAACATTAACATTATGACCGGCATTTTTTGCAGCTTTCTCAATAGCTGCACATCCTCCGAGAACTATTATGTCGGCAAGTGAGATCATCTTTCCATCCTTCTGTTCATTGTTGAATTTGGTTCTGATTTCATCAAGTTTATTCAGTACATCTGTAAGCTGGGGCGGATCATTTACAAGCCAGTCTTTCTGGGGAGCCAGACGTACACGGGCGCCATTTGCTCCTCCCCTTTTGTCTGAGTTACGGAATGTCGAGGCAGATGCCCATGCAGTCGATACAAGCTGAGACACTGTCAGACCTGAAGCAAGTATACTGCCTTTCAATGCTGCAATATCATTATCGTCAACCAGTTTATGTGTAACAGCCGGTACAGGATCCTGCCATATAAGCTCTTCTGCAGGGACCTCCGGCCCAAGATAGCGTGTTTTAGGTCCCATATCCCTGTGAGTGAGTTTGAACCAAGCCCGTGCAAATGCATCCTGAAATTCATCAGGATTTTCCAGAAAACGTCTTGCAATTTTTTCATAAGCCGGATCAAATCTGAGAGAAAGGTCGGTTGTAAGCATCATTGGTGCATGACGTTTATCAGGATCGTGGGCATCAGGTACAGTATCTGCTCCCATACCATGTTTTGGTTTCCACTGATGAGCGCCGGCTGGACTTTTCGTCAGTTCCCATTCATAACCAAAAAGGTTCCAGAGGAAGTTATTGGTCCACCTTGTAGGTGTTGTGGTCCAGGCTCCCTCCAGACCGCTTGTAATAGTATCACCGGCATTACCTTTCCCAAAGGTGTTTTTCCATCCGAGTCCCTGTTCCTCAATACCTGCCGCAGCAGGTTCAGGTCCAACATGCTTGCCGGGATCGGCAGCTCCATGTGTCTTCCCGAAGGTATGACCGCCGGCAATAAGTGCAACAGTCTCCTCATCATTCATTGCCATCCGTCTGAAAGTTTCACGAACATCACGGGCAGCAGCCAGAGGATCAGGAACACCGTTCGGACCTTCCGGATTGACATAAATCAGACCCATCTGAACAGCAGCCAGAGGATTTTCAAGATCCCGGTCACCCGTATAACGGTTATCTTCAAGCCACTTACTCTCAGATCCCCAGTAAATGTCCTCCTCAGGTTCCCAGACATCCTCCCTTCCTCCACCGAAACCGAAAATTTTGAAGCCCATCGATTCCATTGCACAGTTCCCTGCAAGTACCATCAGATCAGCCCATGAAAGTTTTTTCCCATATTTCCTTTTTATCGGCCACAACAATAAACGGGCCTTGTCGAGATTTGCATTATCCGGCCAGCTGTTAAGCGGGGCAAAACGCTGTGTCCCGGTTCCTGCACCACCACGACCATCAGATACACGGTATGTGCCTGCACTGTGCCATGCCATACGGATAAATAAGGGACCATAGTGACCATAGTCAGCCGGCCACCAGTCCTGGGAGGTCTTCATAAGCTTAAATATATCTTCCTTAACAGCTTTCAGATCAAGCTTCTTAAACTCCTCCCTGTAGTTATACCTTTCCCCCATCGGGTTTGAAAGAGAGGAGTGTTGCCTCAGTATATTCAGTTTCAGCTGATTCGGCCACCAGTCAATGTTCCTGGTACCTCCTCCTGCACTGTGCTTAAGAACCCCGCCTGATGCATGACCCATTCCCGGACTGCTCCCGGGATGTGAACCTAA
>CAYPHL010000085.1:15996-19370 GCA_964410385.1 uncultured Rikenellaceae bacterium
TGGTATAATCTTACCCAGTCAACGGTCATACTTATCGGGAGTTCTTCGGGATTTTTTATTTTCCCGGGCCACTCATGTTCCATCTGCTGGTCAATGAGAAGATAAAAGGGCTGGTCAAAAGGCCACTGGAAGGTCCCAGCTCCCGGAACCTTCGGATATTCATACGAAGTAATTCCGTTTATGGCATACACCAGCTTATCAGGGTACCAGCTTACACTATAAATGTTATAATCATCCGGATCGATGGGGGCTGTTGCCGATTTCTTCGGCTCAGTCTGCTTAAGCGTGATAGTATAATGATTATGTGTTGTCTGGTATGCAAAAGCATCGTGGTTTAGACGTTCCATAATATCCATTTCACCATTGTGCTGACCGGGATAAATATCCTTTTCCGACAGCATCCAGATTGCGGGCCATGCCCCGTATGCAGGATCGAGCTTTGCTTTCACCTCAATCCGGCCGTATTGAAAAGCAAATTTATTCCATGAATAAATGCCTCCTGTCAGGTATGGACGAGGATCACCGGTAAGGGAATCAGGATTAATGATCCCTTTAAGATGTATGTTTTCATTATCAAATTCAATTACTCTCGGATTAGTAGCAGTTATGTATCTGAAGCAATTTTTTACATCCCTCCAGTTCTCAACCGGCACCCTCCATTTAGGAGATTCAAATAGCCCTATCCGGCTCCATATCGTAGTATCCAGTATTCCCTTATTAAAATCATCCTCCCAAACCAGTTGCCACTCTGCTGATCCTGTACGCCTGTCTTCTTTTTGTACATACATATATCCATCCCTGAGATCATAGGGCTTTTTATCACAGGAATACAGAGTTATTATTATCACTGTAAACAGAATCTGTACAAATAGTTTATTGATTTTCATATCGTTGTATGCATTTTATAATGCTGATATCCGTAATTTATAAGTACTTAAAGTGACCTGAAATTTCGCTGCTCCCCGTGCCGGCAGGGAGTTCTTAAAGTTAAAAAATAAGGTGTTATAATTTAGCGAAGGTTTAAATTAACTTTCTGGGGATTTATGAGAACGATCCGAAGGACATTGCTAAATTTGTCCGATGAGAACTACAAATGGCTCAATAATTCTCTGGCTGAAAATCTTGATGATTTTTATCATTTCAGCCGGTACATTTCTGTTAAAAGCCCAGAGTAACAATCCCCCGGTTGACAAAGTTCTTTTCGACGGGGTATCACTGAATAACTGGCAGGTAATAGATTATGAAGGTCACGGAGTTGTATCCATTGCAGACAGTTGTATTATAATCGGTAAAGGAGAATACATTTCTGGTATCAGGTGGACTGATGATTTCCCAAAATCAAATTATGAGGTCACCCTTTATGCAAAACGGGTTGAAGGAAATGATTTCTTTTGTGGTATGACTTTCCCGGTTAAGGAATCATTTGTAACTCTTGTCCTTGGCGGATGGGGGGGATCGCTGTGCGGGCTCAGCTGTATTGACGGATATGATGCTGCAAACAATTATACAAGTAAGATATTCCATTTCGGAACAGGTTATTGGTGGCCCGTTCGTCTGAGAGTTACTGAAAAAAAGATTGAGGCGTGGATTTACCAGGACAAAATAGTTGATTTTACAATTGGCAATTCCGTTTTATCCCTGCGGATGGAGGTGGAGTCATCAGTACCATGCGGAATTACAACATATAAGACTACCGGAGCACTCCGTGATATAAGACTTCACCTGATCCCTGAAAAAAGATCTGCTAACTGATTTACCTCTGCCCCAGGTGATGCAGGTTGATTTTTCTGCTTTCTCCGTTCAGGGTAAGGAATAAAAATGCAGAAAAATCAAATCAGGAAGTCAATATGTCAAAGTTGCATTAGTTGAATGACGACTTTACCTGGCAGCAATGCTCAATGAAAATAGGCCACATTTTTATCAGCTTTCTTTGTCTCATTGTTCCTCAGGATCACATTTTTGCTTTCAGCTTTATTGATACCGATAAATGATTTGCATCCTTTTCCGGCTTTTGATTCCGCGATCAGTCCGTCTGAAATATTCTCCAGAAGTATCGCCGGTACAGGACCATTTATCAGCCCCTGCCTTCCCGAGAATGACCTGATCTCAAAATCAGAGACATTTCTCAGCACCAGCGCACTCTGCCAGCTCTTTTCAGGATTTTCTTCATTCCATTTTACTGTCAAATCCTTAATGACAAGTCCTTTAACATCTTCTATCATCAGTGCGTGTGAACTTCTTTTATCGATTGCGTCTTCGGGCTCCATGAACATCTGTACATTGTTTATTCTTATGTTCTCAAGCGGTTGTTCCGGCTGACCTTTTATTGTGCTTGTCCCCCGGGGATGTGAAATTATTGTGTTAATAAAAATATCCTTTATTCGTCCCAGCTTTGAGTTTTCAGATCTTCTGCTGAGCTTTAACTTGCACATTTCTGCACTTCCCCACCAGTTCCAGTGCCTCCGGTTCGTTTCCACAGTCAGATCCTTGAATATTATATCGCTCACTGTTGCCCCATCCTGGACATTTATCCCGAATCCCTTGTTGGAATTTCGTATTGTGCAGTTGCTGAATATAACATGCCTGATATCAGCGAAGGTTTCGGTTCCGATCATCAGTGGGGTTGATGATGAAGTGAGGATACAATTGGTGACAACAACATTTTCCACGGGATTGACTTTTTCCTGGCCTTTCCGTGCAGGAGTTTTAAGAACGATCGAATCATCTCCGGTCACAATAACCGAGTCGGATATTGTAACATTGCTTGTACAGCATATATCAATCCCGTCGGCATTCACTCCCTTTTCAAGATCAGAATAAATATAAATACCTCTTATAAAAACACGGTTACAATCATTCAGTCTTATATTCCAGAGAGGCGAATTTATAACCGTTATGTCACTCAGCAGGATATTGGTACAGTTGTTAAGGATGAACATATATGTCTGCATACCGGTCCTGTAATATCTTCTCATATCCACCCCTGCTTTTCTTGCAATATCTATTTCCGTAATTATCTCCGGATCCTCCCCACGCATTTCGACGAATTCATATTTTGCCAGTCCGTCAATTGTTCCTCTTCCGGTCACAGAAATATTAACGGCATCCTGTGCAAAGATCATCGTCCGTGAGACCTGGATGAAATCAGCAGGATCCTGGCTCAGGAACAATGTTGCACCGGTTTCGAGATTGAGATTCACATTGTCCTTCAATTGAAGTGTTCCCACTGTATAATCTCCCGGGGGTACATAGACAGTCCCGCCGCCCGAGGAAGTACAAGCATCAATTGCCGAGCGAAGCGGTATTGTAGCTTTATCGCTCCTGTTCCCGGTAGCACCGAAATCCCTTACATTAAAAACATTATAACCAGTCCT
>CAYPHL010000086.1:0-19111 GCA_964410385.1 uncultured Rikenellaceae bacterium
TGTGCCTCTGCGCCTTTGCGCCCCCTCAGCCAACCTTAAACCCCATCCCCTTCAGCATCATCCGGGTATTTCTGGTACCGCCTTTTACAATCACCGTAAAAGCCGGAAATTCCCTTCGTAAAGGATAATCGCCTCGTTGTTTTTCAAATTCCTTTGGTGTCATTTTCAGTCTGATACTGTCATCATCAATATTGTAAGTATGAAGAACAGCCTCTCTCATAACCTCTTCATCGGTTTTACCATTGCAATTGAGAAGGATTACAGGTGCAGGGGGATCAGGAACAGTTTCGGGATACCAGTTATTGAGCGGAAGATTGAAGAACTTACATAATGAATTGACTGTCATAGATGTTCCATTGGCTTTACCGTCGGTTGAATACCCGGCGATATGAGGAGTTGAAAGGAAGGCTTTTTCAAGGAGATCAGAATCAATATCCGGCTCGTTCTCCCACACATCCACAACCGTACCCATCAGTTTTCCGGAATCCAGGGCACTTTTCAGAGCTGTCGTATCCATCACCTCACCTCTGGAGGAGTTAATGAACCACGTACCCCGTCTCATCATACCAAAACTCTTTTCATCGAAAAGATGATGGGTTTTATCTTCACCGGTCATATTCAGGGGAACATGAGCGGTGACAATATCCGATTCGATAAGAAGCTGATCAAGTGAAACAAAACCATTTTCACCTTCATTTCTGGCCCGGGGAGGGTCGTTGAGCAGGACATTCATTTCGAGGGTACGGGCAAGCTTTTCGACCTTTGAGCCGACATTACCGACGCCGACAATGCCGATGGTTTTATTTTTCAGCTTGTATTTGAATTTTCCTGATATCCTGAGCAGAGCAGCTGCAATATATTGCTGAACTGACGATGAATTACATCCCGGGGCATTTGTCCAGGTGATGCCGTGCTTACGGCAGAATTCAGTATCGATATGATCATAGCCGATGGTTGCGGTGCCGATAAATTTTACAGCCGTACCTTTCAGCAATGAACTGTTACATTTCGTCCTGGTACGAGTAAGAAGTGCATCCGCATCTTTAAGCACCTTATTATCAATCTGTTTACCGGGAAGATAAATTACCCCGGCAAATGGTTCAAGAACACCTTTCAGGAAAGGGATTTTATCATCGGCAACAATCTTCATAATGTTAAATTATTACCGGTGAAAGTAATAATTTTAACTCAATGAAGAACGAAGAACATAAGAACAGCGAAGCAAGAAATTTATAATTCTGCATTCACACTTCGTTTGTTCTTCATTCATAATTCATTATTTCAGAGCAGCTTCACATCCTTCCCTTCATATTGTTTCATTACGTCAGTGGGCCAGATACTTGACTGAACCTCTCCAATATGGAGTTTTCTGAGAAGGAACATGCAAAGTCTCGATTGTCCTATTCCACCTCCGATGCTAAGAGGAAGCTTATCGCTGAGAAGTAGTTTATGGAATAAAAGGTCTTTTCTGTCCTGACAGCCGGTAATCTCAAGCTGATGTTCCATCGATTTTCTGTCTACCCTTATTCCCATCGAAGAAATTTCAAATGCAGCCTCAAGCGCTTCATTCCAGAATATTATATCCCCGTTAAGTCCAAAATATCCGTCATCATTCTGAGTGCTCCAGTCATCGTAATCCGGAGCTCTTCCGTCGTGGGGTTCACCATTGCTGAGTCTATTTCCGATGCCGATGATGAATATTGAACCGTGTTTCCTGGCGGCAGCCTTTTCCCTTTCTTTCGGGGTAAGACCCGGATATTGCTGAAGCAGCTCCTCGGAATGAATAAAGGTTATTTCCTGAGGCAGCTGCGGTGTGAGCCAGGAATATTTTTCAGACAGTTCTTTCTCAATCTTTCTGAAAGTATTGTAAATGGTTCCTACTGTCTTCTTCAGGAGCTTTAAAGACCGGTCCTCAGAAAGTATATTTTTCTCCCAGTCCCACTGGTCGACATATACCGAATGGATCGGTGAAAGGGTCTCACTGGGCCGCAAAGCGCGCATATCCGTCAGTATCCCTTTTCCCGGCTCGATATGGTAATATCTCAACCGCATTCTTTTCCATTTTGCAAGCGACTGAATTATCGATGCTTTCTGACCATTAAGAGATTTGACCGAGAAGCTTATCGGCTGCTCTATACCGTTAAGATCATCATTTATTCCTGTTCCGTCGGGAACAACAACCGGAGCCGAAACCTTATGTAAATTAAGTTCTTTCGCAAGGATCTTTTCATATCTGGTCTTTATGAAATCTATCATTTCTTCGGTCTGAAGCATGTCGGACGCACTCGAAATCTCTATTGTCTCTGCCTGAAATGTCATAAATACTGCTTTAGATTACCGCATAACCGGTATTTATATTTTGAAGCAAATTTGCATAAATATTCGCATATTTCAAACATTTTAACTATTTTTATTAAAATTTATTAATATTAGCATCTATTACTTAATAAAATAAATCAGAACAACATCTTTGTCATGAATCTGACGTAAAATTGTGATCCTGAAACAGAGACTTAACATTTTTCCAGGCATAAGAATCGTACTCCGTGATCCAGAGAACAGGTATCATGGCAGTAGTTGTAAAAATTTAGCTGACTTGTAAAAGGTATCACTTTTTTATATCTTTGTTGTACTTAAGCCCTGACCACTAAAATCTTTAGATATGAAATTAAAAGTATTTTTTATTTTTTCTGCCCTGATACCTTTTAGCTTAATCAACGCGCAGAAGCCCATCACTTTAAATGAAGACAGCCTGAAAGTAGGGACCAACAAATATCCCGGTATATCAGTAACTATCCCTGAAGTTGAATATGAAAAGACCCTGAAAAACTGGGTCAAATTACAGGAATCCGGCACAAAATCAAAAGTTGTAGATGATGGAGGAAAAATGTCCATCTTCGGAGCTATCTCCAAAAGCATCTCAGAGAATCCGGTAAATATTCTGAGCGAACTTACCGACCGCGATTCGGTCCTGAAACTTACAGCCGCCATTGAGCTGAAAAAGGATGTTTATGTTGAGAGAGCCACGGGGGAAGGTGAGCTGTCAAAGGCGAAACAATATCTTTTCGATTTTGCCAAAGAACAGTATATCGACCTGGTGAATGAACAGCTTAAACTTGAAGAAAACAAACTAAAGGATCTGCAGAAGGAACTCGGAGGTCTCGAAAAGGATCAGTCGGGAATGGAAAAGGACATCCGTTCAAGTAATAAGCTCATCTCCTCGCAGAAGGACGAGCTGGTAATGCTTAATAATGAACTTACAACATTATCAGCAGCTATCATTGAACATAATGCAGAATACATTACAATGGATCCGGGTGAAGTCAAAGACGAGAAAGCAAAATACATAAAGGACCTTGAGAAGCAGAAAAAGAAAACTGTCAAGTCTATCAAAAAAGCTGAAAACAAGATAAGCAAAGCTGAAAATACTATCAGCCATGCCAACAGATCAATCCCACGGAATGATGACACTCAGGAAAGGATCAGGAGACTGATAACAGATCAGGAGGCTGTAGTACAGAAATTCACTGATAAGCTTAACAGGGTCAAATCATTCAAATAAACAGGGAGAACCTCTGTGTTTTTTTGTGGCAGAGTGGCTGGTTATTCGACAAGAGTCATCTCGTTGAGCAGGTAACCTGCTCCTGCGAACTTATCGATAATAAAAAGGGCAAACCTTATATCGAGACTGATATTTCTGCTCTGTTCCGGATTAAAAGCCATATCGCTTGCGACGCCTTCCCATGCACGGTCGAAATTGAGACCGATAAGCTGGCCGTACGCATTTAAAACAGGACTTCCTGAATTTCCGCCTGTAGTATGATTATTTGCTATAAAACAGACCGGCACCTCTCCGTCGGCGGTTGCATAGCGACCATATTCTTTTAACGAATAGAGTTGTTTTAACTTCTCAGGAACATCATAATCAAAGATTTCAGGATTATCCTTTTCTATTATCCCTTTAAGCGTTGAATAATAATCGAAACAGACCGCATCCCTGGAATTGTATCCCTCAATTTTTCCATAAGCCACTCTCAGGGTTGAATTTGCATCCGGATAGAAGGTACGGTTTCTGTCATACTCCATCTGCAGGGCCATATAATCTCTGTTAAGCCTGGCAATTTCCGAATTCAGCCGATTCAGTTCACCACGGACTTTCTCTGAAATCAGGGAGCCTGTACTTCTGGCCAGATTGAACAGAGGGTCCTTTGCAAGCTTTTTAATATCCTTTTCAGAGAAATTTTCAGCAAAAGCAAGGAATTTCTTTTCATCAGTAAAAACAGACCCCGGATATACTTTATCTGCAAGAGCCTGAAAATCTCCCCGGTATAAACTCTTAAGTCTGATATATTCCTCAGCCTGCCATTCCGGTTTAAGATTCTCACCATACAATTGCATTACTGCTACAAAAAGTTTCCTGTCAGTCTCTGCATCATAATTCTTAAAGAATCCCTTTGCACCCTGAACTATTTCATTCTTTACCACGTCAATTTTTTCAGGATCAGAATTGTTTTCATACATACCGGCAAGGGTAACCATGTTTCTGGCAAAACCCACAGCTTCTGCTCCGTTACTGAAGAATGCATCGCTGGTAAAATTATTTACGAGTGTGTAATCCTTAAGCTTTTCATAAAGGTCCCTGTATTTTGAAAGAATTTCCCCATATGTCGCCTTCCGGGCTTCATCTTCATTGACCCACTTCATAAGACGATCTTCATATTCTTTTTTCTTTTCAATGGTTTGCATTCTTTCCAGACCCTGAATCTCGCCTATCCATTTTTTCCAGGCATTTGCGACACCAGACTTTTTCGCGGAATACTGCAGTCTTATAAGCGGACTTGTATTCATTGCTGCCTCCATTATTTCGATTTTTCTTGTACGGATGGCAATCATTCTGGGATTAACATAGTTTTTTACCATTTCGATATGGTATGACGGGACGTACTGGTATGTTGTTCCGGGGTATCCGAACACCATTGTAAAATCGCCTTCTTTAACTCCGCCGATAGAAACCGGGAAATGGTAAAGCGGTCTGTAAGGCGCATTATTCTCTGAATATCCGGCAGGTTTGTTTTCATTGCCGGCATAGACCCGGAAGAGTGAAAAATCACCCGTATGACGCGGCCATACCCAGTTATCGGTCTCACCCCCGAATTTCCCGATTGAGGACGGAGGCGCTCCTACAAAGCGGATATCATTAAAAGTTTCATAAACAAGAAGGAAATACTGATTACCCATATAAAAAGGTCTGATACTTGCAGTATAATGAGTCCCTGCGACTGCATCCCTCCTTATCTCTTCAGAATTCGAATCAAGCACTTTTTCCCTCGATTTCTCATCCATGTTGTCACTCGTTCCCCTCAGCATTTTTTCAGTGACATCCTCCATCCTTTTAAGGAAAGTTACAAAGAGACCGGGGCAGGGAATTTCTTCTTTACGCGACATTGCCCAGTAACCATTGGCCAGATAATCATTTTCTACCGTTGATAGTCTTTGTATTTGTCCGTAACCGCAATGATGATTTGTAATCAATAACCCGTCGGCTGAGATCATCGCTCCCGTACAACCACCTCCGAATAATAGTACGGCATCCTTCATACATGCTTTGTTAACACTGTAAATATCATCAGCAGAAAGCCTGAAACCTTTTTCCTGCATCAGTCTGATATTATATTTCTCTATCAGCATTGGTATCCACATACCCTCATCGGGCAAAGGTATCGCCTGTAAAGACAGTGATATAAAAAGGAATAATGATAATGAGATGTACTTTTTAAATGTCATTTATGCTGTTTTTTGATTAAAATAATAGTTTTTAATTATTCTTACCCTTTGTGCTCTTCGTGTGAACTTCGTGCTCTTTGTGGTTAAACCAAACCCACGTTTTTCACAAAATCCAATAATTCCCTGTAAAGCATCTGAACCGGAAGTCCCACTACATTAAAGTATGAGCCCTCGATTCGGGTGCAGCCTGCAAGACCTATCCATTCCTGAATGCCATAGGCGCCGGCCTTATCGTAAGGCTCGAAATTTTCGACATAGTATCTGATCTCTTCTGAAGTCAGAAAACCGAAAGTAACCTTTGTAGTTTCAGAGAATGTCCTTTCTTTTTCCTTTGATAAAAATGTCACTCCGGTAATAACCTCATGAATGTTACCTGAGAGGATCTCAATCATTTTAATCGCTTCATCCCGGCTATCGGGTTTGCCCAGTACTGTGCCATCACACCAGACTATTGTATCGGCGGTAATAACGATCTCATTTTCACCGAGCTCTTCTTTCCACAGATTTGCTTTCTCCCTGGAAAGGTATTCAGCAATATCCTTACCTTTAAGATTATCCGGAAATGTTTCAGGGTATTCCCTTTTAACAACTTCAAATTCAAGACCCAGTTCTTCAAGGAGCTGTCTGCGCCTTGGAGATCCTGAAGCCAGTATAATCCTGAATTTCTTCAGGTCATCACCCGGGATCGTCATAAGAGGTTCCAGCTGATTATTGCCTTTACCACGACCGAATAAAGGATACCTGCAAGCATAATGAGTTTCATTGTGCCAGAGGCAATATGCACTTCTTTTTTGCCGGAGCTTTTTACAAGTCTGTAAATGACAAACAGCATAGGAATCACTATAGCTGCTGAAATGTAAATCAGAGTTATCCGGTCATTCAGAAAAAAGTGCCAAACCAGGTATAATGAAGCTATAGTAACTGTAATTAAACTAATAGCAACAATTTTAGCAGCCGGGATCCCGATCATCACCGGAACAGTGTTCCGACCGTATGCGGCATCTCCTTCAAAATCTTCAACATCCTTAATTATTTCCCGGATCATTGTAGTGAGGAATGCAAAAAGAGAAAAGCCGCCGGCCCAGTAGAACAGGAACTTAAGGTCGGGAAGTTCAATTGCATGAACCGAATAATATCTGTATAGGGCTGCCCACTCAAAGATAATTGCAAGAACAGGGACAAGGGCTGTGAGGACTGAGACCAGCAGGTTCCCGATCAGGAATTGTCGCTTATAGGTGGCAGAGTAGAAATATAGTAATCCGGACACAAGGAGAAAAATAGTTCCGAACCAGAAAGATCCTGCTCTTGCCGACACATAAAATCCGGCAGCAACACCGGCAACATTCAGGATTGAATGCCAGAGCATTGCTTTTCGCCTCGGGATCCTCGTTCCGACAATAACTTCTCCCCTGTTTATAAGGTCGGTCCGTATGTCGAAATAATCATTTATCACGTATCCTCCGGCAGTAATACATACTGTTGCAAAAATAAGTATCAAAAAATCAGTCAGTGGCAGTTGAAGTGCCATAGGTATCTCCTCCCCTGATCCTTCAAGAAGAATGGCTCCGATACGGCTTATCAGTGGTTCCACGATGGCATAACGCATTAATAACATGGTAAGTACCACGATAAGAAGATTCTGCCACCGGATTAGTTTTAAAATGTACTGCATATCACCAGGTAAATGCTTCCGAATCCATCCACTTATTGTGCAATCTCAGGACCTGTTCTACCACATCACGCACACAGCCGGCTCCTCCGGCTTTGTCGGATATATAAACAGCAACCTGTTTTATCTCACTGTCAGCATCAGAGGGACAGACAGGTACCCCTGCAAGCTTCATGACCTCATAATCAGGAATATCATCTCCCATAAACAGGATCTGGGAATCATCCAGTCCGTATTTCTTCCTGAAACTTTTATAATGTTCAGCCTTTGACCTGCTGTTAAGGAATACTTCTTTTATTCCCAGCGATTTGAGTCTTTTGAGATATTCTTTTGAATTACTTCCTGAAATTATACCTACATGATAACCCTTCTTTACAGCCAGTTGTAATGCATAGCCATCCCGCAGATTGACTGTGCGGTTAGGAATACCGAAAGAGTTAAGTGAAATTGTCTGAAGTGACAATACCCCGTCGATATCGAAGACGAATGCCCTGACCTTTGAAAGACCCTCCTTGTAATTTGCCATCTTCAGCATATTTTATGATGTTGCAGAATTGATTGAGTCACGTCGTGATAGAGCTTTTGAATGTCAGGTGATAAAGATAATAATTCCATGTGTTTTGCGATCGTATTCCGGTCATTTCTCACAGCCGGACCTGTTTGTGATTCATATGGCCCGTTAATAAGGGCTTTTGCAACAGTTTCATTTATAAGTGGTGTGAACCATTCAAAAGGCACACCGGCTCCGGAAGCTATTTCATTCCCGATGGTGAACATATGATTTGCAAAGTTACAGACAAAAACTGCAGCCAGATGTATCTTCCTTCTGCGGTCATGATCAACAAAATGTACCCTTCCGTTCACTGAAAGAGCCAGATTTTCAAGTATACGTTTTGAATGATCGTCAGAAGCCTCCAGAAGAAAAGGGAGCTCTTTAAAGTCAATTATTCTTTCTTTTGAAAAAGTCTGTAAGGGGTAAAAAACGCCTCTGTTCCTGAAATTTTCAGGAAATACTTTAAGCCCGAAGCTTCCGGCTGTATGGACAACCAGCGTATCAGGACTACATCTGATATCTGATAAAACGGCCTCCAGACTGTTATCCGGGACTGCAACTATAATAATATCTGTCGGTTCGCTGAAGTTCAGATCCTTTGACCATGAGGCCTTACATTCCGTGGCCAGGCGCCGGCCTTCAGATGGTGACTGAGAAACTATTCTGACAATTGTATGACCGGCGCTGTGCAATGCCGTGCAAAGAGCTCCGGCTACCCTGCCTGCCCCTGCAAAAGATAATTTATAGCTGGTCATGGGAATCCTTTCTATTTCCCGTAGAGATAGGATTTCAGCTCAGTAACATTAATGTTATAGACCTTATAGTAGTAGGAATAATATGAAGAATTGCTTGAATTCATCATGTAAGTGCATTCCCAGTACAGGTCGCCCGAAAGGATTATCTGGTCATCTTCAGCAAGTTCTTTGAATTTTGGATACATTTCACCAGGGTTACAGAAGTAATATGTATCATAGTAGTATCCGTTCGAAACCGTAAAGTAAGCCGAAGAGCCGTCCGAACTGTATATAATCTGAGAGCGATCCATGAGTTCGTTGGTCATAGAACGCAGTACATCCCCGTCGCAACCGCATTTGACCTGTTTCTTGCATCCCGACCAGGAAAAAAGCGGAAGAACGAATATAAGAATTAACAGTATTTTGCGAAATATAAGGAGTTTCATTTGATATTATCCCGTTATTGTCAATATGATAAACATGCAAATTAAGACTTTATTTCGTTTATAACAAAAAAATAAGCCGTCAAATCATAATCTGACGGCTATATATTAGTTTATGACAAACTTATGCCTGGGCAGTAGGTCCTCCGAAACTGAGAGGCATCACAGGTCCGGATCCTTTTGCTTCCTTAATCGGACCGTGGACTGCTTCATATTTTGCAATATTATCCTGCAATGCAGCCACAAGCCGTTTGGCATGTTCAGGAGTGAGGATAATCCGTGATTTAACCTGTGCTTTTGGTATGCCCGGCATTATTCTGACGAAATCAACAACAAATTCCGAAGGGGAATGTGTGATAACGGCAAGATTTGAATATATGCCCTGGGCAACTTCTTCGTTAAGCTCAATGCTTATCTGGTTTGGATCCCTGTTTTCTGCCATTACTGCTTCTGTTAAATATTAGTTGGGTTCAACACCTGATTCCTGATCAACGCCAACAAGGTTCTCGAATTCGTCAAGCGAACCCACTATGATGCTGTTGTATTCGCGCTGTCCGGTTCCGGCAGGTATAAGGTGACCTACAATAACATTTTCTTTCAGGCCTTCAAGTTTATCGACCTTTCCGAGTATAGCTGCTTCATTGAGAACTTTAGTTGTTTCCTGGAACGAAGCTGCCGAGAAGAAGCTGTTTGTCTGGAGAGCAGCCCTGGTAATACCCTGCAGTACCTGGCTTGATGTTGCAGGCACAGCATCCCTGGCATCAACGATCTTAAGATCTTTTCTCTTCAGCATCGAATTTTCATCTCTGAGCTTACGGGCTGTGATTATCATACCGGGACGAAGTGTTTGTGAATCACCGCTATCCAGTACAACTTTCTTGCCATAGATCCAGTCATTCTCATCCATAAACTCAAGCTTATCAACGACCTGTCGTTCAAGGAACTTTGTATCACCCGGATCGACTATCTCCACCTTACGCATCATCTGACGAACGATGATCTCAAAGTGTTTGTCATTTATCTTAACACCCTGGAGACGGTAAACTTCCTGGATCTCGTTTACAATATATTCCTGAACTTTTGTCGGGCCTTTGATGGCAAGAATATCTGAAGGAGTTATTGCACCGTCTGAGAGCGGGATTCCGGCCTTGACATAATCATTTTCCTGGACAAGGATCTGTTTTGACAGAGGCACAAGATATTTCTTAACCTCATCTGTCTTCGATTTTATGCTGATCTCCCTGTTTCCTCTCTTTATCTTTCCGAATGTGACCTCCCCGTCAATTTCGGAGACAATTGCCGGATTCGAAGGATTACGTGCTTCAAAGAGCTCTGTAACGCGCGGAAGACCACCGGTTATATCACCTGATTTTCCGACTGCACGTGGTATCTTGGCAAGAACTTCACCGGCTTCGACCATTTTATTTGTTTCAGCCACAAGGTGAGCTCCCACAGGAAGGTTATAAACCCTTAGCTCCTCACCTTTCGGTGATAAGATCTTAATAGCCGGATTCTTTGTCTTATCCCTGCTTTCTATTATTACTTTCTCCTTGAAGCCTGTCTGTTCGTCTGACTCCTCGCGGAAAGTAATACCCTCAATAAGATATTCATAAGCTATTTTTCCACCAAGTTCAGAAATGATCACCGCATTGAACGGGTCCCATTCACAGATCAGCTTACCTTTTTCAACTTCCTGTCCGGGTTTTATATAAAGTCTTGATCCGTAAGGAATAGTATGTGTTGTAAGGGCAATTCCGGTCTTTTTGTCGATTATTCTCAGTTCAGCCAACCGGCCTATAACTATATCTATACTGCCTTTTTCCTGATCTTTCCTCGGAACCGAGCGCAGTTCATCAATCTCAGCAATACCGGCATAACGTGCAACAAGTCTTGATTCAGTAGTTATGTTTGATGCTGTTCCTCCCACGTGGAATGTACGAAGGGTAAGCTGTGTCCCGGGTTCCCCGATACTCTGAGCGGCAATAACGCCGACAGCCTCACCTTTCTGTACCATGTGTCCGGTAGCAAGATTACGTCCATAACATTTTGCACAAACACCTTTCTTTGATTCACAGGTAAGAACCGAACGGATCTCAACCTGCTCGATCGGAGAATCTTCGATCTTCATAGCCAGCTCCTCAGTGAGTTCCTGTCCTGCCTCGACTATAAGCTCCCCGGTAAGCGGATGATAGACATTGTGAACTGTTGTACGGCCAAGTATCCTTTCATATAATGATTCAACAACCTCTTCATTCTTTTTGATGGCGGTAGCAACCAGTCCTCTCAATGTACCGCAGTCCTCTTCATTTATAATCACATCCTGCGACACGTCAACAAGGCGTCGGGTAAGATAACCTGCATCAGCTGTTTTGAGAGCTGTATCGGCAAGTCCTTTACGTGCACCATGAGTTGAGATAAAGTATTCCAGAACTGACAATCCTTCCTTGAAGTTGGAAAGGATCGGGTTTTCGATGATCTCCGAACCTGTTGCCCCGGATTTCTGAGGTTTTGCCATAAGCCCCCTCATACCTGAAAGCTGGCGGATCTGTTCTTTTGAACCCCTTGCACCCGAGTCAAGCATCATGTAAACCGAATTGAAACCCTGTTTATCATTGGAAAGCTGTTTCATCAGCGACTGGGTAAGCCTTGCATTCACATGTGTCCAGATGTCAATAATCTGGTTATAGCGCTCATTATTTGTAATGAATCCCATACTGTAATTATTGAGCACTTCTTCCACCTGGTCGTATCCCTCTGTAACGAATTTGGTCTTTTCCTCGGGAATGATAACATCATCGAGATTGAACGACAGTCCGCCCTTGAATGCTGAATTGAAACCAAGGTTCTTGATCGAATCAAGGAAGTCGGATGTTTTTGCCATCCCTGAAAGCTTCAGGACTTTACCGATAATGTCCCTGAGTGATTTTTTTGTAAGCAGTTCGTTAATGTATCCGACCTCTTCGGGAACGTACTGGTTGAAGATAACCCTTCCGACGGTGGTTTCAATAATATGGTTTACAAACTGTCCGTCAATACGATCTTTGACCTTCACCTTAATTATGGCATGAAGATCGACCTTTCCTTCATTAAATGCTATGTTCACCTCCTCGGGTGAATAGAAAGTAAGTCCTTCTCCCCTTACTTTATCTTTTTCAGTGCTTTTCTTACCCTTGGTTATATAATACAGTCCGAGGACCATATCCTGTGAAGGAACGGTTATCGGAGCGCCGTTAGCCGGATTAAGGATATTATGGGAAGCCAGCATAAGCATCTGTGCTTCAAGTATTGCGCTGTTGCCAAGCGGAAGATGTACAGCCATCTGGTCACCGTCGAAGTCGGCGTTAAATGCCGTACAGACGAGAGGATGCAGCTGAATAGCTTTCCCTTCAATAAGTTTTGGCTGGAAAGCCTGTATACCCAGCCTGTGAAGTGTAGGAGCACGGTTCAGCAGTACCGGATGTCCCTTGAGAACATTTTCAAGGATATCCCAGACAACCGGATCTTTTCTGTCGACGATCTTTTTCGCCGACTTAACAGTTTTAACTATTCCGCGTTCAATAAGCTTACGGATTATGAAAGGCTTATATAGTTCGGCAGCCATATCTTTTGGTAATCCGCATTCATGAAGGTTCAGTTCGGGGCCAACAACTATGACTGAACGGGCAGAATAGTCGACCCTTTTACCGAGGAGGTTCTGGCGGAACCTTCCCTGTTTCCCTTTCAGGCTGTCGCTTAATGATTTGAGCGGACGGTTGGCATCGGTCTTAACTGCATTGGCTTTTCTCGAGTTATCAAAGAGTGAATCGACAGCTTCCTGAAGCATTCTTTTCTCATTGCGGAGGATCACCTCGGGAGCTTTGATCTCGATAAGTCTCTTTAACCTGTTATTCCTGATGATCACTCTCCTGTAAAGATCATTCAGATCGCTTGTTGCAAAACGGCCTCCGTCAAGCGGGACAAGAGGTCTGAGTTCAGGTGGAATAACCGGGACGACCTTGATTATCATCCATTCCGGTTTGTTTACATTCCTGGAATCCCTGAAAGCTTCAACAACCTGAAGACGTTTCAGGGCTTCATTTTTACGCTGCTGGGATGTTTCAATGTTTGCCTGGTGACGAAGGGAATAGGACATCTCATCGAGGTCAACACGCGACAGGAGTTTGTGAAGAGCTTCTGCTCCCATGTCTGCAACAAACTTGTCAGGATGATTATCCTCGAGATACTGGTTTTCCTTTGGCAATGATTCAATGATCTCGAGATATTCCTCTTCGGTAAGGAAACTCAGGTATTTGACACCATCAGCTTCCTTGATACCCGGATTGATAACAACATATCTCTCATAATATATTATTGAATCGAGCTTCTTGGTAGGAAGTCCCAGCAGGTAACCAATTTTATTTGGAAGCGATCTGAAGTACCAGATATGAGCTACAGGGACCACGAGGGAAATATGTCCCATCCTTTCACGCCGTACCTTTTTCTCGGTAACTTCAACCCCGCAACGGTCGCAGACGATCCCTTTATAACGGATCCTTTTGTATTTTCCGCAATGACATTCATAATCCTTAACCGGTCCGAAGATCCTTTCGCAGAATAATCCATCACGTTCGGGTTTATATGTCCGGTAATTAATTGTTTCCGGTTTCAATACTTCACCGCTTGAACGGTCAAGTATTTCTTCCGGTGAAGCAAGGCCTATGGATATCTTTGAGTAACTTGTTTTTGCTTTGTTATCTCTTCTGAATGACATATACTGTTTTTTTTAATTCAAATGATTTAAGTAACACTTGTATGCAGGAATTAATCGAGTATTACGCTCAATCCAAGTCCTCTCAGTTCATGCAGAAGCACATTCAGTGATTCGGGTATGCCGGGCTGTGGCATGGGTTCTCCCTTCACTATAGCCTCATAAGCTTTAGCACGGCCTATAACGTCGTCGGATTTTATGGTAAGTATTTCCTGAAGTATATGAGCTGCACCGAATGCTTCGAGAGCCCATACTTCCATTTCACCGAAACGCTGACCTCCGAACTGAGCCTTACCTCCCAAAGGTTGCTGTGTAATAAGAGAATACGGGCCGATTGATCGTGCATGCATCTTGTCGTCAACCATATGACCAAGCTTCAGCATATAGATAACTCCAACTGTTGCCGGCTGATCGAACCGTTCACCTGTTCCGCCGTCGTACAGATATGTCTTTCCATATTTCGGAAGACCTGCTTTATTGGTATATTCAGTTATCTGATCAATTGTTGCACCATCAAAGATCGGCGTCGCAAAATTAACACCGAGTTTCTGTCCTGCCCAGCCGAGAACTGTCTCATAAATCTGGCCAAGGTTCATTCTCGACGGTACTCCAAGAGGATTAAGAACTATATCGACAGGGGTTCCGTCTTCAAGGAAAGGCATATCCTCAGCCCTTACAATCTTGGCAACGATACCTTTGTTCCCATGACGTCCGGCCATCTTATCGCCAACTTTTACTTTTCTCTTCTTGGCTATATATACTTTAGCCAGACGGACAATACCTGCAGGCAGTTCGTCGCCTATTGTAATATTATACTTCTTGCGCTTATAGATCCCGTCAATCTCCTTATACTTGATAATATAATTATGGAGGAGCTGTTTTATACTGTCGTTCTTCTTCTTATCTGTGGTCCATTTGTTGGGATTGATATTAAGGAAGTCTATTTCCTGGAGCTGTTTAAGTGTAAACTTGCTTCCTTTGGGAATAATATCAACATTCAGGTAATCTTTTACACCCTGTGATGTTTTTCCGTTAACCAGTATAAAAAGTTTATCAACAAGTCTGGCCTTAAGTTCATCGACACTACGGTTGAATTCGTTCTCGATCTTGTCGAGCATCGGTTTTTCAACGGCTTTAGCCTTTCTGTCCTTTATTGCGCGTGTAAACAGTTTCTTATCGATCACCACACCTTCAAGAGACGGTCCGGCCTTAAGTGAAGCATCCTTTACATCGCCTGCTTTGTCACCGAAGATTGCGCGAAGCAGTTTCTCCTCAGGCGATGGATCAGATTCTCCCTTGGGAGTAATTTTACCTATCAGGATATCGCCCGGCCTTATATGTGCTCCGATCCTAATAAGTCCGTTCTCATCGAGGTTCTTTGTAGCCTCCTCGCTTACATTCGGTATATCGGAAGTGAGCTCTTCAAGTCCACGCTTTGTGTCGCGTACCTCCAGCAGATATTCGTCTATATGTACTGAGGTGAACATATCCTCCTGTACAACCCTTTCGGATATAACAATTGCATCCTCGAAATTGTATCCTTTCCATGGCATGAAGGCCACTTTCAGATTTCTTCCAAGTGCCAGCTCACCGTTCTTCGTACCATATCCTTCTGTAAGAACCTGTCCTTTCTTCACTTTTTCCCCTTTCTTCACAACGGGAATCAGGTTAATACAGGTGTTCTGATTTGTCTTTTTATATTTCGGAAGGGTGTACCTCTTTATGTCATCATCGAAGCTTACGAACTTCTCCTCATCGGTCCTGGTATATCTGATCACGATCTCGTTCGAATCAACATACTCAACAACACCGTCACCTTCGGCTACATACAATATGCGACTGTCTTTAATGACTGTTGTTTCGAGTCCTGTCCCGACAATTGTTGCTTCAGGATTAATGAGCGGTACAGCCTGGCGCATCATGTTTGATCCCATAAGTGCCCTGTTTGCATCGTCATGTTCCAGGAAGGGGATAAGTGATGCTGCGATTGAAGCGATCTGGTTTGGGGCAACGTCCATCAGGTCGACTTTGTTAATCTCTTCAAACGGGTAATCGGCCTCATAGCGGCATTTTACCCTCGGAGTTTCAAAATGACCATCTTTCTGAACAGGGGCATTAGCCTGGGCGATCATCTTTTCTTCTTCCTCTTCGGCGCTGAGCCAGATTATTCCCTCGTTTGAAAAATCTACCCTGGCTTCATCGACCTTCAGGTAAGGGGTCTCGATGAATCCCAGTTCGTTGATCCTTGCATACACGCAAAGTGATGATATAAGTCCGATGTTCGGACCCTCGGGGGTTTCGATGGGGCACAGGCGGCCATAATGGGTATAATGAACGTCCCTTACCTCAAATCCTGCTCTTTCGCGGGAAAGACCGCCGGGACCGAGGGCAGACATACGGCGTTTGTGTGTCATCTCGGCCAGAGGATTGGTCTGGTCCATGAACTGCGAAAGCTGGTTTGTCCCGAAGAATGAGTTTATAACTGATGAGAGGGTTTTTGAGTTAATAAGATCCACGGGAGTGAATACCTCATTGTCCCTCACGTTCATCCTTTCACGGATAGTACGTGCCATACGTGCAAGACCGACTCCGAACTGTGCATAGAGCTGTTCTCCGACTGTCCTTACACGCCTGTTGCTAAGATGGTCAATATCGTCGACATCAGTCTTGGCATTGATAAGCTCAATAAGATACCCTATGATCTTAATAATATCTTCTCTCGTAAGGATCTTGACGCTCATATCAGTCTCAAGCCCGAGTTTCTTATTGATCCTGTAACGACCGACTTCTCCGAGGTCGTATCTTTTGTCGGAGAAGAAAAGTTTTTCGATAACATCCCGTGCTGTAGCTTCATCCGGTGGTTCTGCATTTCGCAGCTGGCGGTAAATATAAAGTACCGCTTCTTTTTCGGAGTTACATGGATCTTTCTGAAGGGTATTATATATAATTGCGAAATCCGACAGGGAGGAATCATCCTTATGAAGCAGGATTGTTTTTGCTCCCGAATCGACTATCATATCCACGTGTTCCTGATCGATAGCTGTTTCCCTGTCGAGGATAACTTCATTTCTTTCTATTGATACTACCTCGCCGGTATCCTCATCAACAAAGTCTTCTACCCAGGTCCTGAGAACCCTTGCAGCAAGTCTGCGTCCGACAAGTTTTTTAATATTTGTCTTGGAGACTTTATGCTCTTCAGCGAGGTTGAAGATTTCAAGTATCTGCTTATCGCTTTCGAATCCGATAGCCCTCAGAAGAGTTGTAACGGGCAGTTTCTTCTTCCTGTCGATATAAGCATACATCACATTATTGATGTCGGTCGCGAATTCTATCCATGATCCTTTAAACGGAATGATTCGTGCGGAGTAAAGCTTTGTTCCGTTTGCATGGATACTCTGGCCGAAAAAAACACCCGGTGAGCGGTGTAATTGTGATACCACCACTCTTTCTGCCCCGTTAATGACGAATGTTGCACGTTCCGTCATGTATGGCACTGTTCCGAGATAAACATCCTGAATTACTGTATCAAAATCCTCATGTTCGGGATCTGTACAGTAAAGTTTCAGTTTTGCTTTAAGCGGAACGCTGTATGTCAATCCGCGTTCAATACATTCTTCTATTGTATATCGGGGCGGATCGATATAATAATCTAAAAATTCAAGGACGAAATTATTCCTTGTATCGGTTATTGGAAAATTTTCAGTAAATACTTTGTAAAGTCCTTCCTTTTTCCTGTTCTCGGGAGTTGTTCCAAGCTGGAAGAACTCACCGAAGGATTTTAACTGAACTTCCAGAAAATCAGGGTAATCAAGCTGACTTCTCCTGGATGAAAAACTTATTCTTTCTGTATTTTTTGAAGACATTTATAACAAGATTAAGTGAACTTATAATTTAAAAGAACGAAAGGTTTAGTCCCGCCATCAGGCGGAACTAAACCTATAACCCGGCTATGAGGTATGACTTATTTAAGTTCAACTTCAGCTCCTGCGTCAACCAATTTGTTTTTAATAGATTCTGCTTCTTCTTTTGATGCACCTTCCTTAACAGGGCCCGGAGCAGCATCAACGAGTGCTTTAGCCTCTTTCAGGCCAAGTCCGGTAAGGTCTTTAACAAGTTTCACGATCTGTAATTTCTGACCACCTGCGTTTTTAAGGATAACGTCGAAAGTTGATTTTTCAACAACTGCAGGGGCTTCAGCGCCACCGGCTGCAGGTCCGGCAACAGCTACTGCTGCAGCGGCCGGTTCGATTCCATACTCTTCTTTAAGTATTTTCGCCAGTTCATTTACTTCTTTTACAGACAGGTTAACAAGTTCTTCTGCAAATTTCTTAAGATCTGCCATTTTTTATAGGATTTAAATTTGATTATACATTAATTATTGTTCTCTTTTTGATAGTGTTTCAAGGACACCATGAATTTTATTTCCACCTGACTGGAGGGCTGAAATAACGTTTTTGGCAGGTGACTGAAGGAGAAGAATGACATCTCCGATCAGTTCCTTCTTCGTCTTGACGGCAACAAGTGCATCGAGCATATTATCGCCAAGGTAGATCGATTCCTGAACGTATGCGCCTTTAAGGACAGGCTTATCATGCTGCTTCCGGAATTCCCTGATAAGTTTTGCAGGGGAGTTGCCGGTATTTGCGAACATGATGGACGTAGTACCTTTCAGAACCGGATAGAGTTCTTCAAAGTTAATTCCCGACTGTTCAAATGCTCTTTTGAGGAGAGTGTTTTTCACGACAACGAGTTTAATATCGTTTTCGAAGCACTTTCTTCTGAGGTCACTTGTAACAGCCGCGTTAAGTTCCGCAGTATCAGTCAGATAAAAGTGGCTGTACTCTTTTAATCTTTCAGCAAGGCTGTTTATGATAGCATTTTTTTCTTCCCGTCTCATAATTTCATCCGAGTTTTTAAATACAGTTAATCATCAAGACCTTTAGGATCTATCTTAATACCAGGGCTCATGGTGCTTGAAAGGAAGAGGCTACGGATGTAGGTTCCCTTTGCAGCAGCCGGTTTAAGCTTATTCACCATAGAGATGAACTCTTTGGCGTTCTCGGCGATCTTTTCAGGTTCAAATGAGACTTTGGCAACAGAGGCGTGAATGATTCCACTCTTATCAACTTTGAAATCAATCTTACCCTGTTTTACTTCTTTAACAGCCTTACCAATTTCCAT
>CAYPHL010000087.1:0-19009 GCA_964410385.1 uncultured Rikenellaceae bacterium
AGCACTCGATAATATCAGCAAAGAACAGGTGCTGACCTTTGCAGCAGCAGGCTGGGACCGTTTCTTTGAGCATATCGAACTTGATAAAGTCATGAATTGTGTGACGTACATGAACATAATGACATATGACAATGTGACGGGAGGTACACCCTATACGGCTCATCATACAAATCTTGGATGGGTAAGAAGAGCAAATATGTCAGGGACTCCGGCAGACATTAAAATGAAGGAAGAAGGTGATACGCTTGATCCTTCATCAGCACAAAAGATTATTTCTTTTCTTGTTGAAAAGGGAGTGAAACCATCCCAGCTGGTTATTGGTGCGGCATTTTACGGAAGAGCCTGGAAGGGAGTACCTCCGGAAAATAATGGTTTATACCAGATGAACAGAGGTGCATGGGAAGGACCGGCACGTTATTCGGATATCCGTGAACGTATGGAAGATAAGAACGGCTTTGTTCGCTATTGGGATACTATTGCCACTGCACCCTATCTTTATAATGCAACTGACAGTATTTTCATTTCTTATGAAGATACAGTATCAATAAAGCTTAAAACAAGGCATGCAATTGAAAGGGGGATGGGTGGCATAATGTTCTGGCAGCTTGGCGGTGATGCGGAAAAAGACGGGCTTGTGGATGCAATATATGTCGAGAAAAGCAAGTGAAAAAAGGTGTTACGGTATTATGGTTTTGCGGTGTTATAGTCTTACGGTGTTGTGGTTTCCCGGTATTACGGTATTATGGTGTTATGGTTTTTTGGCGGTTTGGTGTTGCTTTGTTGCGGATTTAGGGTCTGAATGAAATACAGGTTGAAAAGGAGACAGGTTGTGCCATAAAATAAAAGATGATTTTATTTTCAGAGGTATTGCCGGGGTTATTTTTATACTTATTTTTAGAACCAAATAACGGAAGAAAAAAATGAAGAAATTTCTATTATTATCATTAGTATTTGCAGGTACTGCGATAATGCCATCCTGCAATCAATCAAAAAGTAAGGAAATGGTTAAACAGGAAATGTACGGAACCCAACAGGGAAAAGAGGTTTACATGTTTACCCTGACAAACAAGTCCGGGAATATTGTTAAGATCACCAATTTCGGCGGCAAGATCAATTGGATTGAAGTTCCTGACAGAGATGGTAAGAAAGCTAACATAACATTCGGCTATGATACCTTTGAAGGCACCATAAAGGGTGATATGTCTTACGGATCGCTGGTAGGAAGATATGCTAACAGGATTGCTAATGCAAAATTCACCCTTGATGGAGTGGAATATACTCTTCCTGTTAACAACGGACCAAATACGCTTCACGGAGGACCAGGCGGATGGCACAGTGTTGTTTGGGACGCAGAGGTGGTTAAGGACAGCGAATTCCCCGCGATTAAGCTTACTTATGTAAGTCCCGATATGGAAATGGGTTTCCCCGGCACAGCAACAGCTGAAGTTGTATATACCTGGACCGACGATAACGAGATAGTGATGGATTACAAATGTACCACAGACAAGAAAACAGTTATAAATCTGACCAATCATGCATACTTCAATCTGAAGGGACCGGGGAACGGAGATATTCTTGATCATGTACTTACCCTGAAAGCCTCTGCATTCACTCCGGTCGATTCGGTGATGATACCCACCGGAGAGATTCGTCCTGTTGCAGGTACCCCGTTTGACTTCACAACTCCTCATACTATCGGTGAAAGGATTGGTGAGAATTATGACCAGCTTATCTTAGGCAGGGGATATGATCACAATTTTGTACTTGACAATAAAGAAACTGTTGATGTTGAGGTTTATGAACCAGCAACAGGCCGGGTACTTGAAGTGATTACCGATCAGCCCGGGATGCAGCTTTATACAGGTAATTTTCTCGACGGAACACAGATCGGACATGGTGGGGTGGTATATGCTCACAGGACAGGGTTCTGTCTTGAATCGGGTCATTATCCCGACAGTCCGAACCATCCGGATTTCCCGACAACAGTTCTTAATCCCGGAGAAACATTTAAATCACAGACAATATACAGATTTTCAGTACGATAAAACAGTATTGAAGACTTAAGAGGCTGTATGGAAATTCTCCTTTTATCATTTTACCCTAAATCCCCCAGGGGGACTTATTGAACTCCTTATACTTATTAAACTACCCTGACAGGAGGATGGGGTAGATAAGGATTTTCACACAGCATCTTAATCCGGATAATACCTTGTAATCAGACATATTATCCGGTTTTTTATGAGGTTATTTTAGTTTTTTTAACATTTGGCATATTGCTTAAGCGGAAGTTTTTAATCAATATTATGCAGCCGTCCGATTATATCTGGAGCCGGTTAAATAGTAGAATTTTTGTGTTTAATATTACTTACTAATCTTTCCTGAACTATGAAAAAAAAATCAAAATCATGGGTCTATCATTACCCTCTTTTTAAGACAATGATAATGAGGCTTAAAACAGTTGTTCTCATAATTGTTTTCAGCTCTTTGCATTTACTGGCCCTGCCTGAAAATCCGGGAAGTACACCCGGGTTATCGTCAGGTAGTGTTATTAAACCGGCACCGGAACCGGTTCAGAGTATTATTACCGGAAGGATTGTTGATGCGACAACAAGGGAAGGTATGCCGGGAGTAAATGTTGTTGTCAAAGGTACGAGTACCGGTACAATGACAGATGCAAACGGTCAGTATTCATTGCCCGCTCCGCAGACCGGGAGTGTTATTGTCTTCTCGTTTATAGGATACAGTACTGTTGAAAGGACTTATACCGGACAGCCTCTGCTCAATGTTGAACTTGCCAGTGAGTTGTCGGCGCTTGAGGAAGTTGTGGTGGTCGGATACGGCACACAGAAAAAGGTCAACCTTACCGGATCTGTTGCCACGGCAAGTGTGGAAAAGTTGGAAAACCGCCCGATTACAAATGTGTCGCAGGCATTACAGGGAATGAATGGCCTTTATGTCAACCAGGCTGGAGGTCAGCCCGGGAAAGACGTTGCTACAATACGTATCAGAGGTGTCGGAACACTGAATAATAATGATCCTCTTGTCCTTATAGATGGTATCGCATTCAGCTTATCCGATATCAATCCTAATGAGATTGAAAGCATATCTGTTTTAAAAGATGCTGCATCCACTGCTGTATACGGATCACGTGCGGCCAATGGAGTTATTCTTATTACAACTAAAAAGGGGAAGAAGAATGAAGCTTATAAGGTTGAATACAATACCTACATGGGTATCGAACAGCCGACTTACCTTCCCGATGTGGAATGGGATCCGATCAAGTATTTGGAGTATAAAAACAAAGCTCTTGTAAATGAGGGAAAAGCAATTGAATATGCCGTTGCAAGTATTGAAGAGTACCGTAATGGAATGGCTACGAATCCTTATTTCTATCCCCAGTCGAACTGGTTTGATATGATCCTCAAAAATGGAAAGATGCAGGAGCATAATGTTACAATATCAGGGGGAGGCGCAAATCATACAATGGCTCTGACACTTGGTTATCTTGATCAGGAAGGTATCATCCATAACATAAAGGGAAACAGGTATAATATGGGTTTGAATGCAAAGATAGATGTAACTAAATTCCTGTCGTTGGGTGGCAGAATATCAGGTAATTACAGGAAATACAATGAACCCTGGAATGGCATGAGTTCTTACTGGCAGGGTGTTTACCGTTCATTGCCTATCTATCCGGTAAGAATTGAGGATGGAAGATGGGGAAATGCATGGCTGCGTACGGCAGGTCATAATAATTTCATGAATCCTATCGAAAGACTTGAAGAAGGGAACAATGATTTTATACAGCAAAGAATGCTTGGTAATTTATTTGCCGATGTACGGCTTCCGTTCAATATTATTTACAGGATCAATGCAGCTGTAAATAAATATGATGCGAAGAATGAGAGGTTTCAGCCCAAGGTAATACAGGTAAATCCGAAAACCCTCGAGGAGCAGCAGAATACATCTTATGCCCAGGGTTACAGGCAATATAATGATCAGCTGAATACCACACTTTTTAATACAGTTGAATGGTCAAAGACATTTGCAACAGTTCACAATGTATTTATCCTTCTTGGCAACAGCTATGAAAGCTTTTCCAGTTCGAATTTCTCGGCACAGAAGCAGACAGCTCTGGACAATGCCCTGACCGATCTTGATGTCTTTGCCGAGAATCCGGTTGTAGGCGGTTCATCTTCAAAATCTGCAATATTGTCATATTTCGGACGTCTTAACTATAATTTTAACGAGAGATATCTTCTCGAGGTGAACTTCAGGTATGACGGCTCATCCCGTTTTGCAAAAGGGAACCGCTGGGGTTTCTTCCCGTCATTCTCGCTTGGCTGGCGCCTCGATCAGGAAAGCTTTATGCAGAATATCGACTGGATCTCATCTCTTAAGCCAAGATTCTCCTGGGGTAGCATAGGAAACCAGGAAATATCATTATTTGCTTATACAAACAGCGTTGTATTGGGGCAGGATTATACATTTGGCTCAACAGTTCAGCAGGGTGCTGCGGTTACAGCCAGTTCGGATCCGGAGATTTCATGGGAAACAACTACCATGACCAACCTCGGGCTTGATGCCAGCCTGTTCGATAGTAAACTCAATGTCACACTTGATCTTTATAATAAGGATACAAAGGATATCCTGAGGGCTGTGAATCTTCCCAGTCAGGTGGGTGACTGGGCAGGCCCCACAAGCAATGTAGGCCGTGTCAACAATAAAGGTATTGAAATAGGTGCCAATTACAGGACTACCTGGAATGGTATTACTTTTGAGGTCGGCGGAGATTTTGCTTTCAACAGGAATGAAGTCATTGATCTTGACGGACAGCAGATAATTTCGGGAAGATATATTACAGCAGAAGGACATCCGATAGATTGCTATTATATATATGAAGCGATCGGACTTTTTGAATCTGATGAAGAAGTAGCGGCACATGCATTCCAGAATGTCGCAACCAAAGCTGGATTCATTAAATATAAAGATCAGAACGATGATAAGAAGATTGATGCTAATGACCGGATAATCGTTCATGGTGTCATTCCGAAGATCAACTATGCATTTAATCTCGGAGCAGAATATAAAGGAGTCAATCTGGCAGCATTTTTCCAGGGTGTAGGCAAGATTTATACTTATCCGCAGCATAATATCAGCTACCCGTTCTATAATGGAGCCGGCTTTACAAAAGAATGGCAGACGGATGCATGGACACCTGAAAATAAGAATTCAAGATTACCGATCCTTACGACAAGTACGGGGAATATTCTTAATTTTTCAAATTCGACATTCTGGTTGCAGAATGCATCTTACCTCAGATTGAAGAACCTTCAGCTCGGTTATACTTTCCCTGCTGCATTGACCAGCAAATTATCTATGAAGGAACTCAAGGTCTTTGTCAACGGTCAGAACATTCTTACCCTATCGAAGATGAAAAAATTCGATCCCGAGAAAAATATGAAGAATGACAACATATTCGAATATCCTTCAATAAAGGTATTTTCAGCAGGATTGAATGTAACCTTCTAAATCTTATGACAATGAAAAAAATATATATAATAACAATTCTGGTTGCAGTATTCACTTTTATGATGAGCTGCAGCGAAAGTCTGCTGGATTTAAATCCGACTAACAAGTACACTGAAGATATCTTCTGGAAATCGGAAACCCAGGCCGATGCAGGTCTGGCAGCATGCTATAAAACACTCAGAAATACAGGTATTTATGGCGGAGGTAGTTGGACAACCCCCTTATGGGAAGAAACTGCTACTCCCAATGCAACTGATTATAACAGTTCATCTGGATTTTATCAGATAGGAGGTGGAACACACGATGCCTCCAATACAGGGATCATTAATAACCGATGGGGCCATTCATATGAAGGCATCGGGAGATGCAATACCCTTATCGACCGTATCGGAGGGATTGCAATGTCAGATACCAAGAAAGCTTCAATGATAGCTGAAGCCAAATTCCTGAGAGCAGTTTATTACAGCCTGCTTATTAACTACTATGGTGATGCTCCACTTATACTTGAAGCGCCAAAACTTGAGCATAAAACACTTCCGAGAACTCCGAAAGATCAGATATTTACACAGATCATTAAGGATCTCGATGAAGCTGCTGCTGTTTTGCCGGTCAATGCAGCAATGCCGGGCAAGCCCACTAAAGGAGCATGTTATGCCCTAAAAGCCAGGCAGTATTTATACCATGGGAAATTTTCTGAAGCTGCCACCAGTGCAAAGCAGGTGATGGATATGAACAAATACAGCCTGTTTCCTGATTACAGAGCTCTATTCATGCCGGAAAATGAAAACAACCAGGAAGTTATCTTCGATGTTCAGTATCTCTATCCAAATTACTGCCATTCGTTCGATCTTATTAACCGGCAGTACAATACCAATGCACCACTGCGTGACCTGGTTGATGCCTACCTTATGAAGGACGGATCAACAATTGAGGAATCAGCCGATTATAATGCAGCTACATACTGGGAAAACAGGGATCCCCGCTTCAGGATGACCCTGGTATGGCCCGGGTCAAAATATATGGGAAAAACTGTTACAAATACCCAGTTTGCACAAACAGGTTATACTTTCAAAAAGTACGCTGTATACGATGAAGATAATGAGTATAATAAGGTGATCCTCAATTCCAGCGAATCTGATATAAACTATATTGTTCTCAGATATGCTGATATTCTGCTTATGTATGCAGAAGCCAAGACTGAACTGAATGAAGTAGATCAGAGTGTTTTCGATGCATTTAATCTTGTAAGGACAAGAGCTGGAATGCCCGGACTTCAGTCAACTGATCCTTCATTACCCACTTATGTCGCTATGGGAGACCAGGAAGAAATGCGGAAAGCTATAAGGCTTGAAAGGAGAATTGAATTCGCCGCTGAAGGGTATTATTATATGGATATTCTTCGCTGGAAAATTGCACACATCGTGAATAATGGGCCGATCTTTACGTATAATTATACACAGAAACTTGTAAGGAAATTCACAAACCCGAGAGATTACCTCTGGCCTGTTCCTTCATATGAAATACAGGAAAACCCGGCACTTGCGCCAAATAATACAGGCTGGTAATTATTAATAGTTTGAACTGCCGGTGAATGACATTTTGACTTACCGGCAGTTCACTTATTAAATTGTTTCCAAATGAAAAAGTACGCCCGATTATCCTTTATTTTCGGATTTGTATCCATGGTCTGTCTTAATGCCTGTAAACAGGATGGATATAAGGATTTGCAGAATTCCCTGGTTATTGCCGAACAGTCAGAACACAGAATAATAATAGCTGATGTGAATACAGGAACTATAACCTGGGACTGGCGGGCATCAAAATCCAACATCAGGCCGGAACATTACAAATGGTTCAACAATCCCAGTGATGCCAAAATTGTATATGACGGGGACTGTGTTCTTATGTGTGCTTCAGGAGGCGGCTGTGCCCTGATCAGGATCAGTGACAGGAAAACATTGTTCTATGCCTGGGCAGGAGTCAATCCGCATTCAGCAGAGGTTTTGCCTGATGGCAACATTGTATGTGCATCCAGCACCGATAACAGGTTGACTGTGTTTAAAACCGATACAACTTCTTCACCAGAGAATGTCATCAGCAGATCTTTCCATAACCTTTTTGCTCACAATGCCGTATGGGATAAGAAACGCAACTTGCTATGGACCGGGTGCATGGATAAGATAATAAGCTACAGGTATAACTTTTCATGCAGTGATCCTGTTCTGACTCCCGTCGATTCACTTGCTTTTGATGACAGATCAGGTCACGACCTGTTTCCGGTACCTGGCGAAGATGCTTTATTCTTTACGGCACATGAAAATCTCTGGAAGTTTGATATTATAAAGAATGAATTAAGTAAAATTCAAACACAATATAAGAATATAAAAAGTGTATCATCCCGGTCGGCAGGGGAAGTTCCCGTTATAAGCACTCCAAAAGAGCAATGGTGGACTGATGAAATACTGGACATGAATGGTAAATCAATCTTCAGAAAACCCGGATTGAAGATCTATAAAGCAAGATGGGCGGTATTTAATTCGTTCAGCTATGAACCCGGCGATAAATTTAAAATGTGCAGATAAAACCTGAAATATGAAAAAAGATCTTTACGCTGCCTTAGCGGCATTCTTATTAATCAGTCTGGGCTCCTGTTCAGACATTAACGTTAAAACAGTTAACAGTTGGGAGATAGGTACCTCTTCCGGCCTGTTTGATGAATTTTCCCAGTCTGAATTTGATAACTTCAGGAACGAGGGGATTAATTGTATTGAAATAGGTTCCGGTGTGTTCAGTAAGAAAACTCAGGAAGAAAAAGAAGCCTGGGTAGAAGACATCAGGCAAAAAACAGAAAAAAGCGGAATAAGAGTCTGGTCAATTCATCTGCCGTTCTCAAGGATTTACGATATTTCTTCTGTTAACGACACTCACAGGGTCAATATGATCAGGGAATGCTCAGATATAATTGCCTTGTGTGAGCCATTGGATCCCCAAAAATTTGTCATTCACGGCAGTTCAGAACCTATTGCCGATTCTGCAAGAGCTGAAAGAATTGCAAATTGTATAGGATCACTGAAGATACTGACTGAAGAAGTAAAGAAGTATAATGCAAGAATAGCCCTTGAATGTCTGCCAAGAACCTGTCTTGGCAATACAGCTGATGAACTGGTAATGATCGTAAATTCTGTCGGGAACGGACTTGAGATTTGCTTTGATTCAAACCATCTTCTTAAGGAAAAGCCCGAGGAGTTTGCAGCAAAGGCAGGCAGCCTGATTTCAACGGTACATATATCTGATTATGATGGCATTGATGAGAGACACTGGTTGCCCGGAGTGGGGATAATAAACTGGACCAATGTTATAAGTGAACTTGTCAGAGCTGGTTATAAAGGGCCTTTTATGTTTGAAGCTTCAAGGAGAAAACCGGCTGCCGACGGCACCACGGATAAGACCAAACTAACGGCTGAAGAGCTTGTTGGAAGCTTTAACCGGTTGAAAAGTGATTATATCGGGTCTTTGAGGTAGTATTGTTATGTTAGCTCCCCCTCATAAGCAGGTGGCGACCTGTAATTAGTCGTAGAACAGTGATTATTAATATTATAAATAACTGAAAATGAAATATTTCAGGTTAATTCTTGTTTTCCTTATTATCCTTACAGGTTGTTCTGCATTAAAAACTACCAATAAGAATACTTTTCATACTTTTAAGATTAGCAACACCGGGGATTTAAAGCGATTTTTTTCATTTTCACCTGACCGGATCCCTTTTGTATGTGCGCACAGGGGAGGAAGCAGGGAAACATTTCCTGAGAACTGCATTGCAACATTCGAAAATACACTGAGCAAGGTTCATGCGATGATCGAAGTAGATCCACGGTACACAAGGGACAGTGTTATTGTGTTGATGCATGATCCGACCCTGGACAGGACGACGAACGGAACAGGCAGGGTCAGTGATTATACATATGAAGAACTTAAAGCGCTCCGGTTAAAGGATCCTGAGGGAAAAATGACCCGCCATTTTATCCCTACACTTGATGAAGCGCTTGAGTGGGCAAAAGGTAAAACCATACTGGTGCTTGACAGGAAAGATGTACCACTTGCTGACAGGATAAAAAAGATAGAAGAGCATAATGCCGTAACAAATGCGATAGTAATAGCTTATTCAACAGACGAAATTAAAGAATGTTACAGCCTTAACAGTGATATCATTATGGAAGTCATGCTCCCTGACACCGTTCAGCTGAAAAAACTGGATGAGACCGGGGTTCCATGGGCCAATATGGTTGGATTTGTAAGTCATAATCTTGTTGAGGATACAGAAATATTTGATCTGGCTCACCGGAAGGGATCAATGTGTATAGTCGGCAGTTCAAGAAATCATGATATCAGTTACAAAAATGGAGAAATAAATTCTTTTGAAGAGCTGGCTGAAAAGTACAGGAAAATGGTTACCGGTGCGGCAGATATTATCGAAGCAGATATGGCAATTGAAGCCGGCCTGGCATTACGGCAAAATGACAGGGTAAACATGAAGGGTTCAAAGAAGAAATTCTTTTCAGAATAATAAAGAGTTTGTGTAATTTGCATGTCGCTTAAATTAGGCAGGCTGGAAGAAGTGTCCAGGTTACATTCAGATACTCGGGAAGGGATACTCTAGTCTCATTCAAATAAACGTTAAGGATTGCTTCGTCCCGATTGTTACTATGCAGGTTTAACAGATATTTACATCGGGACTCGCAATGACCTGGTTACAATGGCACAATGTATTTATCGCGAACATATATAAAGACATTATTGACTAACTGATATTCAATACGATGAGATCCCTCGCTGGCGCTCGGGATGACAGCTGTACAGGTGAGGGATGGGGGAGGGGAAGCCGGGGTGTTTTGTCGTAATTTTTATTCATGAACCAAATTTTATTCAAAACACCCCGGCTTCCCCTCCCCACCTACGCCAATAATGTTATGTCATTCCGAATGAAGCCAAAACTGAGCTTACGAAGGTTTGGCGAAATGAGGAATCTTTTTGATATTTATAAATATTTATGATCCATGAAAACGCGACTATTATTTTTGATAAGTTTATTCATGATTGTTATTCCGGTTTCAGGCGGACAGGATTTCCCTAAGCTTAGTGAAGCTTTCCGTCTGAAACAGCTCGAACCTCCGAAAGGGAAAGTAAGAATGGTACTGGATACCGATACATATAACGAGATTGACGACCAGTTTGCTCTCTGTTATGCATATTTATCCCGTGAGAAAATTCAGCTGGAAGCAGTATATGCTGCTCCTTATTTTAACAGCCGTTCAACAAGTGCCGGAGATGGAATGGAGAAAAGTTATCAGGAAATACTCCGTCTTCTGAAGATGCTCGGGAAATCACCGGACGGGTTTGCATTTAAAGGTTCAGACCGATATCTGGAAGATGTATCAAAACCGGTCAGCAGTGATGCAGCACTTGATCTGGTGAAAAAAGCCATGGCATCAAGTCCTGATGATCCGCTATACGTTGTTGCTGTCGGATGTATTACAAATATTGCTTCAGCACTATTGATTGAACCGAAAATCATTGAGAACATAGTTATAGTCTGGCTGGGAGGAAATGCCCTTTACTGGCCTCATCAGAAGGAATTCAACCTGATGCAGGACGTCCCTGCAGCCAGGGTGGTGCTCAACTCGGGTGTCCCTCTGGTCATAATGCCATGTGCAAACGTGATCTCACATTTTCATACAAGCATTCCGGAAATGAAGACCTATCTCCAGGGAAAGAGCACTCTTTCCGATTACCTGCTTAATATGACAATAGAATACAGCGGAGGAAAGGATACATGGTCGAAAGTGATCTGGGATGTTACTGCTGTTGCATGGCTTGTGAATCCTTCATGGCTGCCGACAAATATTGAACACAGCCCTGTCCTTACAGATCAGGTAACTTACAGCTTTGATCATGCAAGACATTTTATCAGAATGGCAACTTCAGTTAACAGGGATGCTATATTCAGAGATCTTTTCGGGAAAATTGCAGGAAAGAAATGATGGATTTAAATATTTGGCTTATATAATTCATATCCTTTGTGGATCCTTTGTGTTCCCGTCCCGATAGCTATCGGGAGCTATCGGGACCTTTGAGCGCCTTTGTGGTTATATTCTTTTTACCACGAAGGGCACAAAGGTTATCACAAAGTAACACAAAGGAATTCAGTAAGTTAAGAATAGTTATGAATTAATCAGATTAGAACCATAAAGTATCGCAGAAGAATATAGTAAATTAAGATTTTTTATGAATTTAATAGATTAGCAACATATAATAACCAATTTATGAATTACCAGTTTACGAAAAAGAGTTTCAGTCCGGCAGGATCAGGCAGACTTGTGAAAAGCCTGGTTTTTATTTTTCTGCTGCTTGGATCTGATATCATGGCCCAGGTAAAGGTTTATGAGGAGAAGTTGAACTTACCAACCTATCCGGTGGATCCTCCAAGCAAGGTCCCGCAGTTCTTCAATAACCAGTCAACCCAGGGTGCTGCAAATTATATTTACCCGCTGGCAATCAACGATATTATTTCAGACAAGAGGGTAATGGCTGACCATCAGATCGTTGCATTGGAGAATGAGTATATTAAAGTTGGAATTTCTCCGGAAATTGGCGGTAAGGTCTATTATGCCATAGATAAATCCAATGGTCATGATTTTATCTATTTGAACGAGCAGGTCAGGCCGGGTAATATCAGTCCCATAGGTGCATGGGTATCAGGGGGAATAGAATGGTGTGTTATGCATCACCACAGGCCTTCAGGATTTCTTCCGATCAACTATACTACCACTGAATCGGAAGGTGGTAAGAAGACTGTCTGGATCAGTGAAACCGAGCCACGGCACAGGGTAAGATGGACGATCGGAGTATCGGCCTTCCCTGGCAAATCATATTTTGAAGCAGAAGTCAAGATGGTAAACCAGACACCTTACACACATTCATTTCTTTTCTGGGCAAATGTCGCCACGGAGACAAATGAAAACTTCCAGGTATTTTTCCCGGAAAGTGTCCAGTTCGCTACTTTCCACAGCAAGAACAGTATGACCCGCTTTCCTTTCTCAACGGAAGTATACAACAATTATGACTTCACCAAAGGGGTTGATGTGAGCTGGTGGAAAAACAGCCCGAATTCAAACTCGTTCTTCGCATGGGACCTGAAAGAAGATTTCATGGGGGGATATGATCATGGGAAAAATGTCGGTACTGTTCATGTGGGAGATCATAATATCACAAAGGGAGCCAAACTGTGGGAATGGGGTTCGGGCCCCCGGGGACAGGCTACAGAAGGAAGACTTACAGAAACGTCAGGCCCTTATGTTGAAATAATGGTAGGGACATATTCAGACAACCAGCCTGACTACAGCTGGCTAAGGCCAGGTGAGGTCAAGACCTGGAAACAGTATTGGTTCCCTATCAGGGATATCAAAGGTATAAAATATGCCAATTTAAACGGTGCACTCAATCTTGAACTGAAAGATAACCAGATTTTTGTCGGATACAATTCAACCCAGAAATTTCCCAGAGCAAGGATAATTGTAAAGAACGGCGATAAGATACTTCTGCAGAAAGATCTTGAAATCAGTCCTGATAAACCTTTTACCCAGACAATGAAAGTGGATGCATCTGTAAAAAGGACTGATCTTTATACTGAGATGATTAATCTTGAAAACAACCGGGTACTTCTCTCATATCAGCCAAAGGACTATGAAAAGAAACCATTACCTGAGACTGTCAGGAATCCGGAACAGCCTGAAAAAATAAAGACAGTTGAGGAACTTTATCTGACAGGCAAGAGGATAGAACAGTTCTATCATCCCAGATATGATGAGCTGGATTATTACCGGGAAGCTCTCAAGCGCGATCCGGATGATATACGGACCAATACAGCAATGGGCAACATTGCATTGAAAAACGGCGATTACCCGGTTGCCAGGGCATATTTTGCACGGGCAATAAAAAGGCTTACCAAAGACTATACACGTCCTGCCAATGCAGAGGCGCTTTTCCAGCAGGGACTGGTACTGAAGGCACTGGGTCTTTATGAAGAAGCAAAGGACACACTTTACCGGGCAACGTGGGACTATGCACAGTATTCCGCTGCATATTTTGAGCTTTCACAAATATCAGGGTTGGAAGGAAACTTCAAAAAGGCGCTTGATCAGATCAACGAAAGCCTCTCGACAAACATCAGGAACACAAGGGCTATCGGATTCAAGGCATCTCTTCAAAGGAGACTGGGTGATCTGAATGGAGCATTGACAACGCTTGGAGACCTTCCTCATTCAGATCCTCTCGATTTCAGGATAGCAAATGAGAATTACCTGATTGCAAAGGCAATGGGAAATACTGCAAAGGCAGACCAGGAGCAAATGAGCCTTCAGAAAAAGATGAGGGACTTTGATGAAAACTACCTGGAACTTGCGGTTGGATATATGAACGACGGATTGTTTGATGAGGCTGAGGATGTTCTTCGCAGGTTCATAGGCCGGGAACCCGAAGTAAGTTACTTTCTGGGCTGGCTTTTTGATAAAAAGGGTAATAAGGCTGAAGCAGAGAAATATTTCAGGGAAGGTTCTGCAATGTCAACAGATCTTGTATTCCCGTTCAGACTGGAAGCTTTAAAAGTATTCAGGAGAGCCATTGATTACAATTCTGCTGACGGTAAAGCTTATTACTACATTGGGAACATTCTCATGGACAAACAGCCTCAGGCAGCAATTGCAAGCTTTGAGAATGCCATCAAACAGGATCCCAACCTTTCAATGGCATACAGGAACCTCGGTTGGGCTTATAATAATGTCTCCCGCGATATTAGCAAAGCAATACCCTGCTATGAAAAGGCAATCGCGCTTGAAAGAACAGAACCGATGTTTTATTACGAGCTTGATAACCTGTATGAGCTCACCAACACAGCTATTGAAAAAAGGCTTGCTTTATTTCAGGGTGTAAATGACATAGTAAAGAAACGCGATGATGCCTTTGTAAGGCAGGTAACTGTACTTACTCTCGGCGGTCAGCCCGAAAAGGCTATAGAATATCTTGCCGGACAGAATTTCAGCTTCCGCGAGGGCAACTCGAGAGTAAGGGAGGTCATTATTGACGCACATCTTACTCTCGGGAACAGGTATTTTTCACAGAAGAATTATGAAAAAGCCCTGGAGCATTATCTTGCTGCACAGATCCCTGATGAAGAAGCAGGAAGTGCAAGATCGGGAAACAGGGACATTCAGGTTAACTACTTTATAGGAACTGCTTACGAAGCTCTTAAAAAGAAACCAAAAGCAAAAGAGTTCTATACTCTGGCTGCCAGTCAGTCAACCAGGGGTACAATGAGATATTACCAGGGTCTGAGCCAGCTGAAGCTCGGAAATAAAACAAAAGCAAACGAGCTCTTCAATGCGCTTGTTGCCGACGGTGAAGCAGGTATCAACCAGACATCAGCCAACCGTGCCGACTACTTTGTGATGTTTGGTGATCGTGAGGCTGATGCTACAAGGAAATCCCAGGCTTACACACAAAGAGGACTGGGATACAAAGGCCTTGGGGAAAATGATAAGGCAGCAGAAGACCTGAAAAAGGCTGTTGAGCTGTCAGTTGGTAATCTCTGGGCAAAATTTGAGCTGGCAGGATTAAGTTCAGGGAATTGAGCGGGGCTCAAAGCTCAGGGCTCAGGGCTCAGGAGTCAGGGCTCAGAGCAGGAAGATTTGATTACAAGGCTCCCCTCCCGGGAGAGCCTGTCCCGTGAAGCGGGAGGATGGGGGTGGGTTTTTATATGAAATCTGATATTTAGATGAAAGAATCAATTCCTTTTATCACCTGTGCTCTTCTTGCAGGATTGTATAATTCGTGTAAAAGCGATGCTGAAACAAAACCTAACATTGTCTTCATCCTTATCGATGACATGGGGTGGAAAGATTTGGGATATATGGGGTCGGAATATTATGAGACACCCAATATTGACAGATTAGCAAGGCAAGGTATGATCTTTACACAGACTTATGCCAATGCAGCCAACAGTGCTCCGACCAGAGCCTGCCTTTTAACCGGGCAGTATACGCCCCGCCATGGACTTTATACAGTCGGCAATTCCGATCGGGGGCAATCGAAATACAGGAGATTGATCCCGGTCAGGAATAATGAAGAAATATCACTTGATAAAATTTTAATCAGCGAAGCCCTTAAACCGGCCGGTTATAAAACTGCTGCTATCGGGAAGTGGCATATCGGAAAAAATGCGAGGGAACATGGCTTTGATATGGGATTCGATCGTGATGAGTTAGGATATCCCCGGGGGCATTTTAGTGCTGATGGAGAATATCTTGCTGACCGGCTGACTGATGAGGCCATTAAATTCATTGTTGAAAATAATCCACAAAAAACAGGGAAGCCTTTCTTTCTGTCTCTCTCTCATCATGCTGTACATACTCCCATTCAGGCTAAAGAGGAAATAATTGAAAAATACAGACAAAAAGTAGTTGTAGATTGCCATAAAAATCCCGCTTATGCTGCAATGATTCAGAGCGTGGATGAAAGTGTTGCAAGAGTGAATCACACACTTGATGAACTGGGATTGAGTGAAAATACGGTACTGATTTTCTTTTCTGATAACGGAGGACATGGAACCTATACCTGCCAGAGACCTTTGCGGGGAGGCAAAGGTATGTTTTACGAAGGAGGTATCCGTGAACCTATGTTTGTTTACTGGCCCGGAAAGGTTAAGCCCGGTTCTGTCTGTGATGTACCTGTTATAAGTACAGATTTTTATCCAACCTTCCTTGAAATAGCCGGACTTGATAAACCACAGAACTACACTCTCGATGGAATCAGTATCCTGCCACTGCTGGAGGAGGGAAAATCTATTGAGAGAGATAAGCTGTTCTGGCATTTTCCGGCTTATCTTGAATCATATTCAGGGCTTAAACAGGACTCCCGTGATACTACCTTCAGGACACGTCCTGTCAGTGTTATCCGTAAAGGTAACTGGAAATTGCTTTTATTTCATGAGGAATGGATTCTGGATGGTGGACGGGAAAAGATATCAGAAAATAATTCTGTTGAACTATACAATCTGAAAGCTGATATAGGTGAAAGTAGGAACTTAAGCAATCTTGAAACCGGTAAGCGTGATGAACTGCTGAATGATCTGCTGAAATGGCTGAAAGAAACTGAAGCGCCGGTACCACAGGAGGCAAATCCTGACTTTCTATAGTCATCATGCTGATTATTTCTAACTTATCAAATTATGCTTCAACTTAATATTTATTTCAGAAACGTAAGTAAATTTTAAAATATGCAAAGAAGGCTTTTTATTAAAAATTCGGGCATTGCAATAGCCGGAGCATCGGTGCTTCCTGTTGCAGTAAGCTGTGGTGCCAATGAACTCATCAACATCGGAATGATCGGAACCGGATCGCACGGTGTTGAAAGAAATTTAAAGCATTACCTGAAATATCCTGAATTGTGCCGGGTAGTTGCCGTTTGCGATGTAAGCATGGAACGAGCGATAAGTGCAAAGAACCTGGTCAATAATACCTACAAAACAAAAGATTGTAAGGTTTTTCAGGATTTCAGGGAACTGCTTGATGAGAGGTCAATAGACGCTGTTCAGATTTCCACTCCTGACCATTGGCATGTTCCCATCACGACAATGGCAGCCCTTAAGGGTAAACATGTTTGCTGCGAAAAACCAACACTGACTATTGCCGAGGGTCGGTTGCTTTGCGATGTGATAAATAAAACCGGTGTAATCTATCAGCTTTCACTTGAAGACAGATTCTTACCTGTCTATCATAAAATGGCAGAGGTGGTGCTTAACGGGCGTATCGGGCAGCTTAAACATATAGAGATCTCCCTTCCTGTTCCGGTAATGCCAAAAGAAAATCTGGAGGTAACCAGTCCTCCTCCGGATCTCGATTATGATCTCTGGCTTGGTCCTGCAAAGGAAATTCCCTTTATCTATTCACGTACATTTTATAATTTCAGGTGGTACGATGCTTTTTCCGGCGGGTTATTGACTGACTGGGGAGCTCATTATTGCGATACCGCTCAACTGGTTGCCGGGAAAGATCTCTCCGGACCAACAGAGATTTTTCCTGCGGGTGAAACTCTCTTTTATAATGATGGCATTTTCAATACAGCGTACCAGTTTAACATACGCTATAAATATGCGAATAATATAACGATGAGAGTAAAGGGTGGTGATGCCTCAATCCGGCTTGAAGGTGAAGAAGGCTGGGTGGAATCGGTTGGATGGAACCAGGAACCAGCAGCAAGTAACGAAAATGTCTTTGATCTGTCCGGAAAAAAAATAGTACTACCGACAGGAAATGACGAATTTATTAATTTCCTGGAATGCATCAGAACCGGCAGGAACACAATTAATTCTTCTGAATCAGCACACAGAACAAGCACCCTTCTGCATTGCGGCAATATTGCTTTGAAGCTTAACCGGAAACTGGAGTGGGATCCGGATAAAGAAAAATTCAGAAATGATCCGGAAGCTGATAAATTCATGAAAAGAGAAATGAGAGATAAGTGGAGTTACAACAGGATTTGTCCCGGCTACAATTACTGATAAAATTCTGAACATGAAAAAGTATCCCTCCCTTATAATACTTTTCTGTACAATTTTGGCTACATCCTTTAGCTGTTCTACAAAGGAGCTGAATAACGTTTTTTACGCCCAGAATACACTTAACGGATTTACAAATGCTCCAAAAACACCTCAGGAAAAGGTGGGATTAATAAAGTCAATCGGTTTTGACGGATTGGAGGGCTTTGGTTATAAGGACTTTTTCGCACTTAAGGATGCCCTCGAAAGGGAGGGTCTTAAAATGCCTGTCAATTATGTGGCACTTCCTTTTGAAGCCGATGGCGTACTGAATGATTCAGTTGCCTTTCAGATAAAAGAAATGATAGCGTCATCTACCGATGGAGAAATTATGTATTTCCCTCTGCAGAGCAATAGTTTCAAAGATAACAAGGAAGCCGGAGACCAGGTGGTTTCCAGGATACTCCGTGAGCTTTCGGATTATGCTGCTTCATATGGCGTCAGGTTATGTGCTTATCCTCATATTAATACATACTGTGAAACGGTCGCTCACAGTGTAAAACTTGCCGTAATGGTTGACAGGAAGAATTATGGAGCGGCAATGAATCTTTGTCATCTGCTGAAAGTTGAAGGCTCTGAAGGGATTGATGTAAAGATTAAGGAGTTCGCTCCGTATTTGTTCGCTGTTAATATCTGCGGTGCTGACGACGGTGATACAAAACAATTCGGGTGGAACCGGCTGATTCAGCCTTTGGGTCAGGGATCATTTGATACTTACAGGTTTGTGAAATTACTGATTGACAATGGTTATTCAGGACCAATCGGATTACAATGCTATAACCTTAAGGGCGATATAGTTGAAACCCTGAAAGGATCAATGAAGACCTGGGA
>CAYPHL010000088.1:0-11492 GCA_964410385.1 uncultured Rikenellaceae bacterium
TTCTGAAGATACTGGTGATTGAACCATTTTGCCTTCTCCGGATCAAACCTTGATCCCGATTTATGGACTTTTTCTATCGAAAATGAATCAATCAGCTCTTCCATACTGAAAATCTCCTGTTCGGTTCCGGGATTCCAGCCGAGAAGCGCCAGCATGTTTACAAAGGCTTCAGGATAGTAGCCCTCCTCGCGGTAACCCTTTGCAGTCTCACCATATGGCCAGTATACGGGGAATACAGGGAAGCCCATCTTATCTCCGTCACGCTTACTGAGCTTTCCTTTACCGTCGGGTTTTAAAAGAAGAGGCAGATGTGCAAATAAAGGAGCTTCCCAACCAAATGACCGGTAAAGCATAACGTGCAGAGGAAGGGACGGCAGCCATTCCTCTCCCCTTATTACATGGGTTATCTTCATCAGATGATCATCAACAATATTTGCAAGATGATATGTAGGCATCCCGTCGGATTTAAAAAGTACCTTATCATCGAGAGTGCCGGAATTCACAACAATATGACCCCTTATAATATCATCAAAACGGATATCTTCATTTAAAGGCATCTTATAGCGTACAACATATGGAAGACCGCTTTCTTTCATCTCTTTCCACTCAGCTTCAGGTAAGGATAGCGAGTTCCTCAGCATATTCCTGACTGCTGCATTGTAAATGAATGTCTTCCCTTCGTTTTCAGAATCCAGACGTAATTTTTCCAGCTCTTCCGGAGTATCAAAAGCATAATAAGCATCTCCACTGCTGATAAGGATATCGGCATATTTTCCAAAAATATCCTTTCTGTCACTCTGCCTGTAAGGACCGAAATCACCTCCTTCGGTGATCCCTTCATCCACTTTTATCCCGCACCATTTAAGGGATTCTATTATATAATCCTCTGCACCGGGAACGAGCCTGGACTGATCGGTATCTTCTATCCTCAGGATGAAAGTACCATTGTTTTTCCGTGCGAAAAGGTAATTATACAGTGCCGTCCTTACTCCTCCGATATGAAGAGGGCCTGTCGGACTGGGTGCAAACCTGACTCTTACATTCATAAATTAAGATTTCTGTATAAACATACAAAGATAGGTAACTTTAGTTATTCCTTACCTTTGTGTCCTTTGTGAGAACTTAGTGCTCTTTGTGGTTAAATAAGTATTTCTGTTTAACCACAAAGGACACAAAGGTCCCGATAGCTCCCGATGGCTATCGGGACGGGAACACAAAGGCCACAAAGGAATCCGGTAAATTTTGAAAATAAAAGAATTAACCGGAGTAAAGCTTTTTACAACAGCTTGTATGCAATAAATCAGGAAAATTCCTTCATTTTTATATTACATTTGACAACCATTAAAAGATCGTAAAGCTATTTTCTCTGACAGTATGAAAAAAATGAAAGCCCTTGTTAAAGCCTTGCCCGAAAGAGGGTTATGGATGCAGGATATGCCGGTACCCGAACCCGGACTTAATGATGTGATAGTAAAAGTAAAGAAATCTGCTATCTGCGGTACCGATCTTCATATCTATAAATGGGATGAATGGTCGAAGAAAACTATAAAAACTCCCATGATAATCGGTCATGAATATATGGGGTATGTTGAAAAAATGGGAGCCGGTGTCACCAATCTGAAGGAGGGAGACCGTGTCACGGGTGAAGGGCATCTTGCATGCGGACATTGCCGGAACTGTCGCCGGGGCAAGGAACATGTTTGTGAAAACTCAGTAGGTATCGGAGTCCATATTGACGGATCATTTGCCGAATATGTAAAAATACCTGCCTCCAATATTGTTCTGCTGGATCACCGTATCCCCGATGACTGGGCAGCAATAATGGATCCCTTTGGAAATGCGACCCATACAGCCTTATCTTTTCCTCTCCTTGGAGAAGATGTCCTCGTAACGGGAGCCGGACTGATAGGCAGCATGGCGGTAGCAATAGCAAAATATGCCGGAGCCAGGTTTATCGTTGCCAGCGACCTGAGTGATTTCAGGCTTGAGATCGCCAAAAAAATGGGAGCCACACTTACTTTGAACCCGTCAAAAGGAGAAAAAATCGCCGATGCGGTCAGAAAGCTTGGAATGAGAGGATTTGATGTCGGACTTGAAATGTCGGGGTCACCAAAGGCATTTATTGAAATGATAGATAATATGTACAACGGATCCAGCATTTCGCTGCTCGGACTTCTCCCTTCAAATTTTGAGATACCCTGGAACGAGATAATCTTCAAAGCTATTACGCTTAAAGGAATTTACGGCAGGGAAATGTGGGAAACATGGTACAAAATGGAACAGATGATAATCGGTGGAATTAACCTGGATCCGGTTATAACCCACAGGTTACATATAGATGAGTTCCAGAAGGGTTTTGATATTATGGAAGAAGGTAACTGCGGAAAAGTGATCCTTAACTGGGACTGAATTATTGAACTTGAGTTCTTTACAAAATCAAAATCCTTTAACCGCAAAGAACGGTAAGGCATCGCAAAGGACGCAAAGGTCAGGATTTGTTAAAAAATTCCTTGCGATCTTTGCGTAAATACTTTGCGACCCCTGCGGTAAAAAATAATTTTAAGAAAGTCAATTAATAATTTTAAAATATGTACGGGAATTTTAAAAACCATCTGGAAAAAATAATTATAGAGATCAGGGAGGCAGGGCTTTATAAGAATGAAAGGATCATTGTTTCCCCGCAGGGAGCGGAGATAGAGCTTGATACAGGTCAGAAAGTCCTTAATTTCTGCGCAAATAATTACCTTGGCCTGTCAAATAATCCGAAGCTGATCGAAGCGGCAAAGCATGCTCTTGACAGTCATGGTTACGGGATGTCGTCGGTACGGTTTATCTGCGGGACGACCGATCTCCATAAGGAGCTTGAAAGGAAGATCTCAAGGTTTTTCAGGACTGATGACACCATCCTTTATGCAGCATGCTTTGATGCTAACGGTGGGGTTTTTGAACCCTTGCTCACTGAGGAGGATGCAATTATTTCCGATGCACTTAATCATGCATCGATCATCGACGGGGTTCGTTTATGTAAAGCACAGAGATACAGGTATGCCAATGCCGATATGGCTGATCTTGAAAACCAGCTTAAGCTGGCTCAGGCACAAAGGTTCAGGCTGATTGTAACCGACGGCGTTTTTTCGATGGACGGAAATGTCGCACCTCTCAGGAAAATTGTAGAACTGGCTGAACTCTATAATGCAATGGTCATGGTCGATGAATCCCATTCAGCGGGAGTGGTCGGGGAAACGGGAAGAGGAGTTACCGAACTTCACGGCATTATGGGACAGGTGGATATCATTACAGGTACTCTGGGGAAAGCTTTCGGAGGTGCTATCGGAGGATTTACAACCGGGAGGAAAGAAATAATCGAATTACTGCGTCAGAGGTCCAGACCATATTTATTCTCAAATTCAATCCCTCCTCTTGTTGCAGCAGCAGGTATAAAGATGGTTGAAATGATGACTGAGACCAACGAGCTGCAGGATAAGCTTCACAGGAATGCGGAGTATTTCATAAGCCGGATGACAAATCTCGGATTTGATATTAAACCTACAAGGTCGGCAATCTGTGCAGTAATGCTTTATGATGCAAAATTATCACAGGAATTTGCATCAAAGCTACTGAAAGAAGGTATTTATGTTATCGGATTCTACTATCCGGTTGTTCCGAAAGGAGAGGCACGAATACGGGTACAACTGTCAGCAGCTCACGAAACTGAACATCTTGACAAAGCTGTAAAAGCATTTGAAAAGGTCGGAAAAGAGCTTGGCGTTCTGAAATAGCTTAACCGCATTTTGAGGAACCGCAATCCTTGCAGATCAGGCACCCTTCTTCATAAACCAGGTTCTCGGAATGACATTCACCGCATTTCCCTTTGGCCCTGGTGCCGTTTGGTATATATTTTTTCAGTGCTCTTTCTACACCGTTCTTCCAGTTATTGATCGATTCACTGTCAAGCTTGAGGGACTGAACGAGATTTACAACATCTGCAATGGGCATTTCATGCCTGAGAACCCCTGAAATAAGCTTTGCATAATTCCAGAATTCAGGCTTGAACATGTGGGATAAGCCACCCATGGTTTTCTTATAACCATATTTATCGGTGTACTGAAAATCGTAACGGGTTTTTCCTTCTTCCGACTTATTTTTGATTATCTGTCCTTTGACTATACTTTTCGGAATGGGGAAGATCTCTTCATCTGCAATACCGGTGAAGATCTCATAAGGTTTATTGTCCTTCAGCCCTACAAAAGCAACCCATTTTTCCTCATTAATATTGAACCTGATAACATCACAGTCAAGTACTTTCGGGCGTTTCGGGCGTTCGTTCCTCGTCTCGGGCTTGCCGTTAACAAGAACACCTGTCCTCGATCCGTCACGATAAACGGTAGCACCTTTGCATCCCGATTTCCATGCCGTGAGGTATAATTCACTCACCAGTTCTTCCTTTACATCGGAAGGAAGATTAATTGTAACGCTGATTGAATGGTCAACCCATTTCTGGATAGCACCCTGCATCTTCACCTTTGCAACCCAGTCGACATCATTTGCTGTAGCTTTATAATACGGTGACTTCCTTATTATCGCTTCAATCTCCGTATCATTCATCCCTGTGACCTCATCAGGATCAAAGCCGTTGATCTTCAGCCAGTCGATGAACTTATGATGAAAAACATTAAACTCCTCCCAGGAATCTCCCACTTCATCTTTGAATGTGACCCTTGCATCCTTGTCATTTGGATTTACTTTTCTCCTTCTCTTGTAGAACACAGAAAAAATCGGCTCAATTCCCGATGTGGTCTGTGTCATGAGACTTGTTGTCCCGGTGGGCGCAATTGTCAGAAGAGCAATATTCCTTCTTCCGAACTTCACCATATTATTATATAGTACGGGATCAGCAGCTTTTAGTCTCAGAATGAACGGATTATTTTTTTCCCTTTCTGAATTATAAATTTCAAATGGTCCTCTTTCCTTTGCCAGGTAAGTAGAAGATTTATAAGCTTCAAGAGCCAGGGTTTTATGAACCTCCACGGAAAAATCAGTTGCCCCATTTGTCCCGTATCTCAACCCTAGAGCAGCAAGCATATCGCCCTCTGCTGTTATACCAATTCCGGTACGCCGCCCCTCCTCCGATTTCTTCCTTATATTTCTCCACAGATTGCGCTCAACTCTTTTAAGCTCATCAGGTTCGGGATCAGCATTTATCTTGGCAAGGATTGCATCTATCTTCTCGAGCTCGAGGTCGATAATATCATCCATCATCCTCTGTGCCAGACCTACATGCTCCTTGTACAATTCAAAATCAAATTCCGCTTCTTTCGTAAAGGGATTCTTTACATAGCTGAACAGATTGATCGCCAGAAGCCTGCAGCTGTCGTAAGGACATAATGGGATTTCACCGCAGGGATTTGTCGAAACAGTGGCATATCCAAGATCAGCATAGCAATCCGGGACACTCTCCCTGATTATCGTATCCCAGAACAATACACCTGGTTCAGCTGATTTCCATGCATTATGAATTATTTTATTCCAGAGCTGAAGAGCATCCACATCATTGACGAATTTCGGATCATCTGAACTGATCGGATATTGCTGGCGGAAGACAGATTTGTTTTCGACAGCTTTCATGAATTCATCGGTGATCTTGACTGAAACATTTGCACCTGTCACTTTGCCGCTTTCCATCTTTGCATCGATGAATTTCCCTGAATCGGGATGCTTGATCGATATTGAAAGCATCAGTGCTCCTCTCCTTCCGTCCTGTGCTACCTCCCTCGTTGAATTTGAATAACGTTCCATGAAAGGGACCACTCCTGTAGAAGTCAAGGCACTGTTGAGGACAGGAGTTCCTTTCGGACGGATATGCGACAGGTCGTGTCCGACACCGCCACGCCTCTTCATAAGCTGTACCTGCTCCTGGTCGATCTTCATGATACCACCGTATGAATCGGACGATCCGTCATTGCCGATGACAAAACAGTTCGACAGCGAAGCTATCTGGAAATCATTCCCGATGCCGGTCATCGGCCCACCCTGGGGTACGATATATTTAAAATCCTTAAGGACATTATATATAAGTTCCTCGGGCAATGGGTTCTTATATTTCTTTTCAACCCGGTGGATCTCCCGGGCAAGCCTCCGATGCATGTCATCGGGAGTTTTTTCATACAGATTCCCGAACGAATCCTTTAAGGCATATTTATTTGCCCATACCCGCGCTGCGAGCTCATCACCCCTGAAGTACACGATACTTGCCTCAACAGCTTTATCGTGAGAATATACTTCTTTCCCCTGTTTTTCAGGTCCTGCTTTACCTAAACCGGTATTCTCTTTCTGAGCCTCAGACATTTTCTTTTCTTCTTCCACTTTTTCAGAAACAATAGTTGATCCCTGGACAAATAATTCTCCCATATACAAGATATAAATTCTGTTATCCTTTGATTTATTTGAGATTAAACACCCGCTCGACTTCAAAAGCGGGTATGTGCTAAATTAGGCAAGTGGAAATCTCCAAACAAGATAAAAAATTTAAGTTTATTAACATTATGAGGGATAGTTATTAACGGGTTTTATTTTATTGATTTACTGCACTTTACCTATAATTGACCGGAATAATCAGTAATCTGCAATTATGAAGTATTTATAAATCTGCCGGTTAAAGCAGGGAAAACAAAAGGGTATCCCGTCCGGGACACCCTCTTGTTCTTTTACCAGGGAATGTATCAGTTAAACAAGTACTTTAAACCAAGCTGAATTCCCCATGTTCCTGCAACAGAATTGGGGTCCTGGTATGATGTTGACACGTATTTCCCTCCTATTTTTCTCATCGACACTATCATTCTGCCTGTAGTTGCATCACGACCGGTAACACTTAACGGAGAAGTTGTGATAAGGCTCTGATCGAGTCCCCAGCTGGAATTAAGAAGATTCATGAAATTAATTACGTCAACCGAGAACTGAAGCTTATTAACCTGTTCACCTGCCTTGATCTTTATTTCCTGCATAAATCTCATATCGAGGCGGCCATACCATGGTTCATAGGCACCATATCTCTGTGCAAATTCACCCTTGTGTTTCTTAAGATACGGATCCTGTGAGGCATATACGAAATAGGCTGCCTCATCTTCAGGAGAAGCCCAGAGATAATCAGTGGGATTTTCCGGAATATACATCAGTTCATGACTTGATGTTCCGTCCCTGTTTGCATCACCATTATATATATATGAGAATGCATCTCCGATATATCCGTTATAGAAGAATGCTATAGACGAACCGAGAACTTTTGCATATTCAATGTTATAGCTCAGTGTGGCAACCACTCTGTGAGGAGTGTTGTTCATAGAAAGACCCAGCTCCCGCGAATTAAGCTCCTTTGTGATCACCCTGTACTGCCAGGCTGAGAATGGATCTGACCCTGATTTTCCGGCAACTTCCTCACTCCAGCTTCTTGAATATCCGATCATACCGCTCAGACCATAGATCTGAGGAAGGGTAAGTTGTGCGGACAGTGAATATCCCTGTCCCAGATCTGTATTACGCATGATCACCACATCAGTATAGGGCTGGGTAATGTATTTCGTTGCGTTCGTATTGTTTGACCAGTAGGGAAGAGTCTGGTCACCAACCAGGTATGTACCTGCTGCAGGCTGCAGATTGATATTTTCAAAAGTGATTGAATTAAGGTCATTTGTATATACGCCTTCAAGGGTGAGCATCATTTCAAGCGGTAGTTTAATATCAAATCCTAGACTGGTTCTCCACACCTGGGGCAGCTTGAAGTTCTTATCAATTGCTGCTATTCTGCCTCCCGGTATATTGGACTGAGGGAATATATCGGAAAGTGTTCCGTCCTTCAGCAGCTGTGAAGCATCAGCAAGCAGGGGCAGTCTGGCCAGCTGGCTCCGGCTTGTAGCTCCGCCGTTTGAATTGATAACAAGCTGGTATTGAATCATACCGCTGTTTGTCGGCTGGTTTGTAAACCAGACGAAAGGTATCCTTCCGGTAAATATACCAGTTCCACCACGTACCTTAAGAGCCTTGTTCCCGAGAACATCCCATGAGAAACCAAGCCTTGGGGACCATAATATCCTGGCATCCGGCCATGTGGAAAGGTCTACACTTTCACCACCGGCAAATGTCTTACCATGAAGGCTGGGATTGTCAAGAGCTCCGTCAAGGTACATTGGTAAATCGAGCCTGAGTCCACCCATGATCTTCAGGTTTGTCAGAACACTGAACTCATCCTGCAGATATGAAGAGAACTGACCGAATGACAGTTCTGCAACAGGATTTGTAAAATTGTTAATAGGATATGTATATGCAAAATTTATCGGGTGATAATTTTCATTATATGGCAGTCCATCGCCTTCACCATCCAGAAAATTCTCAAATGATGCGAGGTTCTTGAACCTGTAATATGAAGATCCCTGCCTGAGGTAACTGTTGGCAAAATACTGGTTCTCATACGACAATCCGAAAGTAAGATTATGTTTATCAAGCTGATATGAGAAATTATCAGTCAGGATCAGCGTATTATTATCTACCCTGTTCTTATATGAGAACAATTCATACCCTGCAGACATGAAAACATCTCCCTTTGTTGCATCACCACTCATAATATCGATGAACGGGAAGTCAGTACTGTTTGATGCACGGGGCTGTTTATAGTTTGTATATGCCAGAAGGAATTTATTTGATAACTGGCCGAAACGGCTGTTCAGCTCGGCAGTTACCGAGTGCAGCTTATTTGAGTTGAAATACTGTGAGTTTTCAAATGACATACCACCGGTGCGGCTGTGACGACCGTTTGAGATAGAAGGTCTGGCATCACCACTGTTGCTTGGCCGTGAAACCGTTGAACTTTCCGAAAAGTTATATCTGAGTGTCAGTTTATGGTTTCTGCTTATATTCCAGTTCAGCTTAACAAGCATTTTGTTATTCATTTCGTTGTCACCACCCCAGTTTTCATAGCGACCGGTTTCATAACCGAAATTATCTTTTAACAGCTGGGAAAATCTCACTAGGCTGTCTGCAGGGACCCTGGAGCTGACGTTGAGATCAGTTTCAGGATTACGACCGTCGTCAAGTGCAAGAAGTGTATTTCCCGGTGTGAGGGTAGATTCCTTTTCCCCGCTCAGGAAGAAGAATAGTTTATTTTTAATTATCGGACCTCCGAGGGTGAATCCGTAAGCTTTCTTTGCCGATTCGGCCACAGTCAGTTTTGTATCACGAATCTTAGTCCCGTTAAAGCTCTGGTCCCGGTAATAACCATAAACCGATCCTCTGAACTGGTTGGTACCGCTTTTTGTTATTGCATTGACACCTGCACCGGTAAAATTTGACTGGCGCACATCGAAAGGTGAAACGGCAACCTGGATCTCCTCGATCGATTCCATTGAGATCGGCTCACCTGATACACCCGGCATATTGGTCCCCGATAACCCGAAATTGTTATTGAAATTAGCACCGTCGACCGTAACATTTGTATTGTAAGCGTTACGTCCCACATAGGAGCCTGTACCTGTTGAATAAGGAGAAAGACGGGTATAATCGCCAAGGGTACGGTTCATTGTCGGAACCATAAGCATATCTTCTCTCTTGATATTGGTTGTAGCCCCGGTCTTTTCTGTGTTGAACATCGAGGTTTTTGTACCTACTACTGTTACTTCCCGTAATTCCGTACTTTCCTGGGACAGGTCAGCATTAAGGACAGAATTCTCCCCCAGCAACAGGGTAATATCTGTAAAGGTCCTTTTAGCATAACCTACAAATGATATCTCGACCTTGTAAGGCCCGCCGGGCCTCATGCCTTCAAGTGTGTACAAACCCTGGCTGTTTGTAGTTGCTCCGTAAACAGTACCTGACGGTACATGAGTGGCAACAACTGTAGCACCTGCCATGGGTTGATTCTGTTCGTCTATAATCTTCCCGCTCATGGAAGAAGTTGTAGATCCCTGCCCGTATGTAAATAATACAAGGCAGAAGAAAAACAATGTTGTAAAAAAATACTTTGAATGTCTGATCATGTAATTATGGATTTAGGTTTAATTTACTTTTTAAATAATTAATTATAAACTTATTTCATGGTTTTAGAAAAAAATGCACTTTAACAAATCCGGGCGTTTGAATTTACATTCCTTAAACGATCCGTTCAAATTAAACATAAGTAGTTGTTAACAAGTTTTCATCAGTGTATGTTAATATCTTCCCTTGTTATCCATCTCATTATTTTACGCGTGGCTCCGGCATTTTCCCTGACATATTTTCCGGCTGCCCGGGCGGATTTCTCATATAATTTTTCATCCGAAACCAGGGCATCAAGGATGTACCTGAATTCATCAAAATCCTTATATGACTTTGCTCCGCCGAGCGAGATAAGATCAGCTGCCTCGCGGAATTTTGAATAATTGGGCCCGAAGAGGACCGGAATTCCCCAGCAGGCCGGCTCGAGGATATTATGTATCCCCTTCCCGAAACCGCCCCCTATGGCGGCAATGAAAGCATACCTGTATGCCGATGACAGCATACCTATATTATCTATTATCATTACCCTTGCATCCTTCTTCTCCTCATTATACTCTGAAAACCTCACACTCCTTACCCTGAAAAGCTTAGAGATCCTTTCAATATTTTCCCGGTCAATTTCATGAGGTGCAAAGACCCACTTCATCCGGTCAGGGAATTCATTAATATACCGGGAGATTATCTCTTCATCAGGTCTCCAGCTGCTGCCTGCAAGAAACAATCTTTCATTTCCCCTGAAACTTTCGATCTGCGGTATTGATTTTGCTGCTGTCGAAATCTCAAGAACCCTGTCAAAACGTGTATCCCCGGCTACAGTCACATTTCCGATACCAATCTTACCAAGCAATTCAGCCGACTTCTCATCCTGGACAAAAACATGACTGAATTTTTTCAGCATCTTCCTGAAAAAGTTACCGTACCATCTGAAAAAAGGTTGTTCTTCCCTGAAAATGGCTGAGATAAGAAGAAGAGGTATGTCTCTCCTGCTGACAGCGGTAATGTAATTGTGCCAGAATTCATATTTGACAAAAATTACGAGCTCCGGCTTAATGAGGTTTACAAACTTTTCAGCATTTCCGGGTGTATCGGAAGGAAGATAACAGACTAGATCTGCAAGCGGGTAGTTTTTCCTTATTTCATATCCTGACGGGGAAAAGAAAGTCAGGATGATTTTTTTTTCAGGCATCTCCTTCCTTATGCTTTCGATCACCGGTCTGCCCTGTTCAAATTCTCCAAGTGATGCACAATGCACCCAGACATACTTATCACCCCGCCTGATTTTCCCTTCGAGAATTTTAAAAGATTCCTGCCTACCTCTTACAAGAAGGCGTGCTTTGCTGTTGAAGGGAGCAATCAGGTATGCAATTGCGGAATATATTAATATGCCAAGGTTATATAAAAAAATCATTTCATGGTTTTGGAGGGGCAAAGGTAGAAAAAAGGTACAATGGCGCAAAGGGAAAAAGGTGTTA
>CAYPHL010000088.1:11592-14922 GCA_964410385.1 uncultured Rikenellaceae bacterium
AATGCCGTAATGCCGTAACGCCGCTGAGCCGTTGCACCGTATAATAATTCCACCTATTTTTGTATGATAACCCCCCATCCACTATGGTACGATTAATTGCCCTTATCATTTCCATTGTTTTACAGATAATTGCAGCATCTATTGCAATGGGATTCATGAAAATGACAAAATACAGGTTGTCATGGATCCTGCTTTCAACTTCCTTTGTGCTGATGGCTGTACGCAAGATCATCCAGCTGTCGGAATTACTCAGAGGAACGCCTTCATACTTCTGGCAGATGATTGATGAATGGATGGGTGTTCTTATCTCATTCATGATAATAATCGGGGTTGTACTTATCAGGGAGATCTTTTATTCACTTAAAAAGGCTGAGACAGACCGTTCACGGACTGAAAAAAGGGTGCTTAATGCAATTATTAATACCGAGGAAAATGAAAGGAAAAGATTTGCAAAAGATCTGCATGACGGACTCGGACCCCTTCTTTCAACAGTAAAAATGTCATTGTCTTCGCTTACACCCCGTATCAATGATCCGTCTGACATTGTAATACTTAATAATACAAATCACCTTGTTAATGAAGCCATCAGCACTATAAAAGATATATCAAATAACCTCAGTCCCCATATCCTTACCAATTTCGGTCTGTCAAGCGCTATCGGGGCTTTCACAACGAAGATCAACCAGACCAGGACAGTTGAAATAGTATTTAAATCGAACATGGAGAACCTCAGACTTGAAACTGATAAGGAGGTTGTCTTATACAGGGCGGTATGTGAACTGATCAATAATGCCATTCAACATTCCGGGGCATCAAGGATCGAAATAGAATTAAACAAACTTGATAAATTTGTTACCTTGCAGTTTTACGATAATGGCAGGGGATTCGATACATCAAAACTCAGCAGGGAAGATACAAAGGGGATGGGGCTGTCAAACATAGAAACCCGTGTAAGGACGGTGGAGGGAGTCTTTGTTCTTGAAAGCACACCGGGAAGAGGTACAAGCGCCCTTATAAAAGTAATGGAATAACCAGCAACCAGCAACCAGCAACAAGCAACATGTAACCTTTATTAATTTAATCCACCTTAGCAAAACACCTGAATGGAAAAAATAAAGATTCTTATCACCGATGACCATCAGCTTTTCAGAAACGGATTAAAGATCCTTCTGAATTCATTTCCTGATTTTGAAGTGACAGGAGAAGCATCGAACGGAGAGGAATTTCTGAAACTGATTCAGTCAGTCAGTGCCGATATTGCTCTGATGGATATCAATATGCCGGAGCTTGATGGTATCGAGGCAACAAGAAGGGGACTAAAGATTGTCCCTTCGATCAATATTATAGCGCTCTCAATGTATGGTGAGGAAGATTATTACTACAGAATGGTCGATGCCGGCGCTAAAGGTTTTCTGCTGAAGGACTCTGATATATCCGAAGTGAGAGAGGCAATACTTACTGTAATGAAAGGCGGAAGTTACTTCTCCCAGGAATTGCTTTATCATGTAATTCAGAAAATCAAGCACCGTGAGCAGGAAAGCAAGGCCGCTAACCTCAGCAGGAGGGAAAAAGAGATACTTGCCAGGATCTGTGAAGGACTTTCAAACCAGGAAATTGCCGATACCCTGTTCATAAGTAAAAGAACCGTTGACAAGCACAGGGCCAACCTCCTGGGAAAAACCAATTCGAAGAACACTGCAAGCTTAATCCTCTTTGCCATTAAAAATAAACTTATCGAGATCTGAAATGGCAGAATCCCATGCCCTCGGACAGACAGGAGAAGATCTGGCGGTATCTTATCTTTCAGAAAACGGATACAGGATCCTCCGGCGAAACTGGAAAGCAGGCAAACATGAAATCGATATAATCGCCGAAACAGATGAATTTATTGTATTTGTTGAAGTTAAAACGAGATCAGAAGATTACCTTGTAAATCCTTCAGAAGCTGTGACCCCCGATAAGCAGAGATCCATTATTTTTGCTGCCGATAATTTCATAAGAAGATATAGTATCGATAAGGAAAGCCGGTTTGATGTGATTACAGTGATCAGAAAAGGTGACTCATTTCAGACAGAACATATCGAAGATGCTTTTTACCCGACATTAAAATAGCCCGCTAATATGAAAAACCAATTCCTCATTGCACTGATTTCATTTACAATAGTCATTCCTTCATTATCACAAAAAAAGGGGAAGAACCCAGCTACTCCGTCTGAAGAAGGTTATAAGTTCACGACCACCATTGATCTCAGGGCAACACCGGTAAAGAACCAGGCAGCAACCGGCACATGCTGGTCATTTGCAACAACCTCTTTCATTGAATCTGAACTGATCCGTCTCGGGAAAGATGAATTTGATCTTTCAGAAATGTATATAGTCAGACATAACTATATAGACAGGCTGAAGGATAATTATCTCAGGATGGGTAAAGGAAATATTGAAGAGGGCAGTAATGCACATGACTGGATGAGGGTTTTCAGTGAATCGGGAATTGTTCCGGATGAGGTTTATACAGGACTTAACTATGGTTCACCGACCCATAATCACAGGGAGCTTCAGCTTTTTCTCAAAGCAATTGCCTCGGTACCGCTTCAGCTTAAATATGAAAGCAGACAATACAGGGAAATATTAAATTCAACTCTGGATGTTTTCTTCGGAAAAATCCCGGAATCGTTTACATATAAAGGCGTAACATTCACACCATCATCATTTTCCGCCAGTCTCGGAATAAACCCGGATGATTATATCGAGCTGACCTCATTTACGCATTTCCCTTTTTATACAAGAGGTGTCCTTGAGATACCCGATAACTGGGCTATGGCAGGTTTTTATAATGTACCTCTCGATGAGCTTATGGAAATAATGAATTATTCTCTGCAAAACGGATATACCGTAAACTGGGACGGGGATACTAGCGAGGAGGGATTTCTATTTTCATCAGGAATAGCTGTTAATCCACTGAGCCTTTTTAATGAGAGAGCTTCAAGACAGGGCAGACCAAGAACCGAGCGTACACAGCAACCCCAGCCATGGTCCCTTAATCCGGCCCCGGAAGTAAATGTCACACAGGATATCCGCCAGGCAGGCTTTGAGACTTTTATCACGACCGATGATCATGGGATGCATATCACAGGAATTGCAAATGACCAGAACGGAACAATCTATTATAAAACAAAAAATTCATGGGGCCCGGACCGTAATCCCTCAGGAGGTTACCTGAACATGTCTGAAAGCTATGTACGTGCAAAAACATTGTTCATAATGGTCAACAAAAACGGGATACCACCGGCCATAAGAGCCAAACTTGGATTGTAAGTCGTGCGGTCATGC
>CAYPHL010000088.1:15022-18228 GCA_964410385.1 uncultured Rikenellaceae bacterium
GCTGGAGCTTTATTCAATTAACAGATTACAGCCTCTGATATCACTGCTGTCAAATCTGCCGAGGACTTCAAAACTGCCATCCGGATGAAGCTTTCCGAGGTCATCTGTAGCTATGAATGAGCAGGAGTTGATATTTGCAAGGTCAATTATATTTATTCCTCCTGTTTTCCCGGGTTCCTGAAGAATTGACAGAGGATCAAGAGGATCCCTGATAAGGATCTTCATCCACGGGGGACAAAAGAATAAACCATCTCCTTTTGAATAGGCCTGGCTCAGAAGCTCTGTCATCCCGTATTCTGAATGGATCTTTTCAACATTCATTTTCTTTTTCATTACAGAATGAAGCTCATCCCTGATCATCTCCTTCCTCCTGCCCTTCATACCACCTGTCTCCATAACAATAACGCCGGAAAGACCGGGTGAATATTTTTCTGACAGATCAAGCAGTGCATAACTTACGCCGATCAGAAAGACTTTTTTACCTTCTCTGCCCGCAGTGGCAATATTTGATAACATTTCGTTAATATTTTCCCGGTAAAATCCGCTGAAAGTGCAGCAACTTTCCTTTATCAACCTGTCAACCATATAAACAAGGGATGAGTTAGCTCTTTCTGTATAGGAAGGCAACAAAGCTGCGATCAAATAATCCGAAGGATCACCATAGAAAAGTCTGAAGCTCCTCAGGAAGCTCTCTTCATATAATCCGGCATCCGTTACAAAGTGCCTGCTGGTCATCTTTCCGCTTGTACCGCTGCTTTCAAAAACAAGGTCCCCGGTATGAATTCCCGAGACCACTTTATGTGTCCTGAAGAATGATACCGGAAGGAAAGGGATATCCTCTGCCTTTAAAACAGTATCAGGATCAATTCCAAGATTTTTTATAAAACTGTTATAGATCTGATTGGTTTCAGCCTGATATCTGAATATTTCAAGAGCTATTTTATGAAAATCAGTCCGGCTGTTTATTTTGAATATCCTATCTGGAAGAACCGGATTCATTTACCGGGAAAGGTTAATGTTCCGTCCGGCTGATAAGCCCATTCAAATGAACATCTGACATATTTAAAATCCTGTCTGTCTTCAGTTACAATCGAGATTATCCTGATCTTTGCATAATGTTCTGCATTTGAACGGTATAACCAGATCTGGTTTATCTTTAGAAGGTTTGCGCTCTCTGCCCACTGGCCCGGGCTGGCAGAAGTGAGATTATTAAAAGCTGTTCTGGCTGCCTGTTCATCAGCATATTCTCCGTATTTCCAGAATGAAGCTTTCAGGTTATTTGCCTCAAACGATATGTTATCTCCATCCCTGAAAACAATAATATCAGGTTTCGGGGTTCCTGTACTTGATGCCAGTCCTGCTTCAGAAAAGAGAAATCCATAGTTGATATAAGTCTGAAGTTTCTCATCCAGAACTAATTCGTTATCAATAGTTGCCGTTCCGCTGAGATCAGGCTCCCTGTTCTTATCACATGATGTCAGTAACAAGGCAGATAATAACAATATTGAAATCAGTTTTTCCATTTCCAAACAAATATAACGGATTTTCCGGTGCCTGTCGTATAAAAAAAGAGGCCGATTTTCCAATCAGCCTCCCTTAAGCTACTATAATAAATATTCAACACCATGGCACTTCTCTCCCGCTGTGCCGTTAAGCCTTTGCGCCGTTGCGCCTTTGAGCCGTTGTGCCGCTGCGCCGTTAAGCCTTTTCTCCGCTGTGCCGTTAAGCCTTTGCGCCTCTGCGCCGTAACTTACTCTCCCCTTATCGCAACTATCCCCGGCAGTTTCTTCCCCTCCATGTATTCAAGCATTGCACCACCACCGGTTGATACGTAGCTTACCTTATCTGCCAGGCCATTCTTATTTATTGCGGCTACCGAATCGCCACCGCCGATAAGGGTGAAAGCGCCCTTTTCTGTTGCCTTTGCCACGGCTTTTGCAATAGCTGTGGTACCTGCAGCAAATTTATCCATTTCAAAAACTCCCATCGGACCGTTCCAGAGCACTGTCTTTGAATTCAGTATAACTTCTTCAAAGAGTTTTATTGACTTTTCACCAATGTCGAGACCCATCCAGCCGTCATTCACATCGTCGATAGCAGAAACGTATGTTTCGGCTGCGGCATCAAATTTATCGGCATTTATTCCGTCGACAGGAAGAAGAAGGTTAACTCCTTTGGCTTTTGCCTTTTCCAGAACTGCTTTTGCAACATCGAGCTTATCAGCCTCACAGAGTGAATTACCGATCTTTCCACCCATAGCTTTTATGAATGTATATGTCATCCCGCCTCCAATGATAAGATTCTCAACCCTGTCGAGAAGGTTGTCGATTATCAGTATCTTATCCGACACCTTGGCGCCGCCCATAACTGCCGTAAATGGTTTCCCTGCATTCTTAAGCACTTTATCCATAGCTTCAAGCTCGCTGTTTATGAGGAAGCCGAACATTTTCTTTTCTGTCGGGAAATAGTCGGCGATCACAGCTGTTGTAGCATGCGCCCTGTGAGCAGTTCCGAATGCATCGTTAACATAGACCTCCGCATAAGTGGCAAGTTTTTTTGCCATCTCTTTCTGTTTCACCTTAAGTTCAGCCTTGGCAGCTTTCTTTTCGTCGTCAGTTGCCGTTTCCGGAAGTATGGGTTTACCTTCCTCCTCAGGATAAAAACGGACATTTTCGAGCAGAAGGACCTCCCCGGGTTTAAGTTCTTTTGTCATGGTTATTGCAGATTCACCCAGACAATCATCAGCAAAAAGGACCTTCATACCCAGATGTTTCTCAAGTACCGGAAGCACAGGTTTAAGGGAATATTTTTCCATCCTCCCCTCAGGTCTGCCAAGATGTGACATAAGAATACAAGCACCACCATCGCTGATGATCTTCTTTATTGTCCGTAATGCACCCCGTATCCTTGTGTCATCAGTCACAACAAATGTTTTTTTATCAAGCGGTACATTGAAATCGACCCTTACAATAGCCTTAGTACCTTTAAAATTAAAATCCTGAATCATTTTCATATATCAATAGGTTTATGGTTTTGTTCCTTCAAATTTTTAAAGCATACAAACCTAATTAATTTTTAAATATCATTTATGGCTTTAACCATCCTATTCACATATCAGTTAATTTTTTCTAATCCTCTGTGTAACTCTGTGTAAGTTCTTATTATTTTTCGTTACACAGAAAACCACAGAGTCCCGATAGCTCCCG
>CAYPHL010000089.1:0-18011 GCA_964410385.1 uncultured Rikenellaceae bacterium
GAACCCTGAACTATACAAAACTACCAGAATATTACATAAAGAACCGCAAGTATCCCCCATACGCCTATTGCTGCAATATTGAATGTCGGAGTAGTTCTGAACAATCCTCTGCTGATGATTATTGCCTTGTGATCCATTTTCTTCAGTCTGTTGTTAAAGATAAGTATAAGACCAAGCAGCAGGAGCATGAATACAAGTACGTAAACAGCTTCAAGAGCAAGCGTTTTCAGGGGATAGACAAAAAATGCAGCAATTACACCGGCAAGCATTGCAAACGCAACTATTTTTATTCCGAGACCGGCAATTTTATTTCCGGAGGTAAGATCAATCACATTATCGACATTATGCCTTTTGTCAAGAATACTCCCGATCACCATTACAAAGGACAGGATAATGAAAACGTAACCAATCCTGAGGACAAATGGCATTTCGGGGAAGATTGTTTTCATTGCCAGGCCCATGGGTATTGTAAGCAAAGCCACCCACAGGGCTGCCCTTGAGGAGGCTTTTCTCCAGAACAATCCACAGAAAAAGATCAGGAATTCCCCCGGATAGATAAATCCGGTATACTCCTGGATATACTGGTATGCCTGATCGAGAGTTCTCAGCTGGGGTGCCACTATTGTTGCAATAAGAAGTGCGAAAAATGCTACTATTGTCCCGACCCTTACCAGTTCTTTTTCTGAGGCTTTTTTGTTTATAAAGCTTTTATATATATCCATTGTAAAGATCGTGGAAGCGCTGTTTACGATCGAGCTTATTGAAGAGACAGCAGCAGCTGCTATTGCAGCAAATGAGAGTCCGGTTATACCTACAGGAATGATGTTCCTGATAAGCCAGGGATATGCTTCATCGGATTTGCCGAGTTCAATACCCATAGCGAAAACTGCGATACCTGGAATAACAACAAGCAGTGGAACGAGAAGTTTAAGATATCCGGCAAAAGCAACGCCCAGTTGTGCTTCCTTAAGACTTTTTGCAGCAAGTCCCTTCTGGATAATGAACTGGTTGAATCCCCAGAAGCTCAGGTTGGTAAGCCACATCGATCCGATTATAACCCCAAGACCGGGAAGATCGGAAAATGCATCCTTCAATCCGCCTTTCCCGTCGGGTGCAAAAAGAGTTCCCTTCTCAATTATCATATGGAATTTCTGGGGTGCTTTCTGCAGCAGTTCGTTGAATCCTGCAATAACACCGTTACCATCACTCAGAGTATTTAAAGCCAGCGCAGTTGTGATCAGTCCCCCTATGATGAGAACAGCCACGTTTACAATATCGGTCCATGCAACGGCTTTTATGCCACCCCAGAGGGAGTATAATGCCGAGAAAGCAGCAAATCCGATAACACCATAAACCAGCGGGATGCCGATGATCCTTTCCATTGCCAGCGCTCCGAGATAGATAACTGAGGTCATATTGACAAATATGTAAACCAGTATCCAGAACACTGCGAAGCATGTACTTACCTTTCGGTCATATCTTTGTGAAAGATAATCCGGCATTGTAAAAAATCCTTTGCTGATGAATACCGGAAGAAAGAATTTGGCAACAAAGATCAGCGAGGCTGCTGCTATCCATTCATATGCTGCAATTGCCAGTCCGATTGCATATCCTGATCCCGACATTGCAATGAAATGCTCGGCGGAGATATTGGCAGCAAGAAGAGTCGATCCGATAGCCCACCAGGGAAGTGAACGGCTGGCAAGAAAATAATCCTGTGAAGTTCGTTCCTGCCCCTTTTTCCTTCTGGAAACCCATAATCCGACTGTCACAATTATTGCAGCATAAGCAAAGAATACTATCCAGTCGATAACTTCAAATTCCTTCATAACAAAATGTTTATAGATATGAAGCTGTCTTCAGATTGCAGTATACAGTACATAAATCCTTTGTGTGCCTTCGTGTGTACTTTGTGTCCTTTGTGGTTTATACACAATTACTTTTTTAACCACTAAGGACACGAAGTTAACACAAAGAACACAAAGAAGTCTTTGGACAGCCTCTGGTATCAGCTGCGGAAGTTAATAAAATTTAGTTCTCTTCAAAAAATATTTTCCTTCCGAAACTTTTTTTTAATATCCGGGATTCTGTACCAGTTTCGGATTAAGGTTGATCTGGCTTGCCGGTATTGGAAATAACTCACGGTATTTCTCGCTTTCATTGTCTTTGAAGAGACATTTATCCTTATAAATACCGAAACGTATCATATCATTTCTTCTCCAGGCTTCCCAAACAAATTCTCTGGCCCGTTCATCGAGCAGTTCCGTAAGAGTCGGATTGGCTGTGAACAGTGGAGCTTTGGCACGGTTACGTATCTGGTTGACAAGTGACATCGGGGTATCTCCCTCGGTTGCGGTAGCACCCTGAAGGATGGCTTCAGCTTTCATCATCAGAATATCGGCATATCTGAATACCGGGAAATCATGATTGTCGCTGCGGCTTACAGGATCCCAGTTTTTATCGGGATAGAACTTGATTGAGCGGGCTCCCATATACTGAGCAAGCCAGTCGTTGCCTGTATCCATTTTGAGAGGATCACCCCGCAACCATACTTCCCTTGTAAGATTTAACTGCCAGATTGTATCTCTGGGCGGACCTGTATAGGTCTCGTCAAGCTTAATGTATGTTGTTTTCACTGTTATCGGAGTTCCGTCATTATTGAACTGGGGTCCGATGAGCCACGTTGTATTTCTCACATCACCCGGCAGATTGAACTTATCATAGAATTCCGGCAGGGTTTTCATGCAGTTACTTGGAGACCTTGTGCCAAGGAAGTATTTATCTTTCAGTTCTGGAGTAAGGGAATAACGTGTAAATGAATTTCCTGTAATTTTAAAAGCATCGTAAACTATGGCAAAAATGAATTCCTTTACCGAGGGACCATTGGTAGGAAGGAACATGCTTTTGTAATCGGAGTCGAGGCTGAATAATCCCGATTTGATTATGAAGTCGCACTGTGCAACAGCTTCATTCCATTTTGCCTGACCGGTATATACTTTTGAATTCAGGTACATTTTGGCAAGCAGTGCATGTCCCATCCATTTTGTTGGTCTGCCATACGTTGAGGCGTCTTTTGCAGTCGGGAGATACGGAAGGATGTCCAGTATTTCACTTTCAATAAAGGCAAATACCTGGGCACGTGTTGAGGTGGGAGTATCATCTCCGAATTTTTCAAGGATCGGCACGTTTCCGAAATTATCAAGCATAAGGAAATAGTAAAAAGCTCTCATCATTCTTATTTCGGCAAACTGTTTGTTTCTCAGTTCTCCTTCAGGTACCGCGTCAAACATTGTCAGGATCTGGTTGCAGGAGCTTATTCCCCTGAATCCGTATTCCCATATCCCCCTGACTATTGAATGATCTTTTGTCCAGGTATGTTTGTGAAGTTCCCTGTAAATTCCTCCGTCGTCCCAGTTACCTCCGCGGGCAGGGATAAGCACCTCATCGGTGGACAATGACTGAAGTCTCCAGTAATCAATTGCATAAGCGCTTGGTAAATTGGAGTAAATAGGACCCTTAGCCGCTTCAAAATGAGATGGCTGGGTAGGGAAGTTCTCTGGTGTGAGTTCTGATTCAACGTCTATATCAAGATCGGTACAGGCGCTCATTATCAATGCTGATAAAAAGATCACCGGAATCAGATTCAGTATATAATATTTCTTCATTTTCATATTTTCTGATTTTAATTCGTTTCGTAACCGGATTTAGAAATTAAGATTTAAACCCAGGATGAATGAACGTGTTTTTGGGTAGAAATTGTTATTGTCAATACCGGGTTCGATCCCTCCCATATTGATTTCAGGATCAACACCCCTGTACCCGGTCAGAACGAAAACGTTATTTCCGGTCACATATATACGGGCACTTTTGATCCTTAATTTTGAAAGGTCAATTGTATAACCAAGTGTGGCATTGTCAAGCCTTGCATATGTCCCGCTTTCAAGGAAACGGTCGGAATAGTAGAAAGAGTTTATATCCCCGACAGGTTCACGGAGGGACCAAAGCGGAATATTGTTACTGGCTGCATAGTTTACATCATTGAGTCCGGCAAGGGTTCCGTTAAGTATCTTATTTCCGGCAACGCCCCTGAAGAAAAAGCTCAGATCAAATTTCCGGTAAGCGAAACTGTTATTCCATCCGAACAGGAACTTAGGCTGGGCTGAACCGCAGATAGCGAAATCATCTACAGTTACAACACGTAGTTTATCGCCATTGGCTGCATAGAAGAGTGAAACACCGCTTTCATCCCTGCCGGCCCACTGCCTCAGGAAGAAAGTACCCAGAGGTTGTCCTTCCATAATGACCTGTGTAGGATTGCCTGACTGCCCTTTACCACCTATTGAAGCTGTTCTGATACCAATTTCCGGAGTTTCAAACTGATCGTTTGAAAGGGATTTCACTTCGTTTTTATTGGATGAAATATTGAAAGATGTTGTCCATTGGAAATTATTTGTCCTTACGGGTGTTGCGTCAATCTGGAATTCTATCCCTTTGTTGCTTATTTCACCGACATTTGCCCAAAGATAAGGATAAAGGTAAGGAGGTACTTTTACCGGGTAATACCAGATGAGATCCTTTGTTTCCTTGTCATAAACCTCCAGGGTACCGGTAATTCTGCCTTTCAGGAAAGCAAAGTCAAGACCGATATTCGACATTGCCGTTGATTCCCATTTAAGGTTGGCATTCTCGTTCTGGGTAACCCCTATAGACTGGACCTGTTCACCATTAATATAAGTGATGCCTGTAAGTCCGTATTTCAGTTTCGAGATCATAGGATCGAAACCGAGGGAGTTCCCGCTTATACCATAGCCGATACGGAGCTTGAGATCACTGAACAGTTTCTGATTCTGCATAAAAGGTTCATTGGTGATCCTCCATCCTACAGAGACGGCAGGGAAAGTACCCCAGCGGTTATTTTCACCGAAAGCTGAGGATCCGTCACGCCTTATTGTTGCCTGCAGAAGATAACGGTCAGCAAACTGATAATTGAGGCGCGAATAAGCAGAAATGATCCTTAATGTCTGAATTGTGGCGGTACCGAAACGTTCATCGGTAGTTACTTTGTCCGGCGAACTGCCAAGTGAAAGGTTGTTATACAGAAGATCGTCTGTAACAAAATTGGCATTGGCTGCCTGGAACCCGTCGTTCAGCTTGTCCTGCTGCCAGGAGTAACCTGCAAGTATCTTGACAGAGTGCTTTCCAAACAGATTTTCATAAGTAAGATAATTTTCGAACAGTGTTTTACGGTTTGCATATTCAGAGCGAAGGGCAAAACCATTCGATCCTATTTTCAAAGTGGAAGCCTGTTTATCATATACATTCCGCTTAATGTCCGTATTCTGGTATGAAGCGCTGGCATCGTAGGTAAGTCCTTTAAGAATATTGACTTTTAATGTCATATTTGCAAGAAGATTGTTGATCTTCCTGTCATCGAGGTCATTATCAAGGATAGCAACGGGATTATGGTAGTTGCTGTTCTGTGTGTTCTGATAATATGTGCCGTCGGGATTGTAAATTCCTATTGTCGGCAGGTATTTCAGCATATTTGCAAAAAGTTCCTGCCGGATTACATGCTGATTTGTTTCAGTATTGGAAAGGTTCAGTCCCAGGGTAACTCTGTCGTTAACAGCCTGCTGCTCCACACTGATCCTTGCAGTCAGACGGTCCATGGAGCTGGTTTTAATGATCCCCTGGTTATTGAGGTAGTTAATGCTTGCACTGTATCTTGTATTTTCGGATGAATTTCCAAACGAGAAGTTATGGTTATGGGAAATCCCCGTTCTCATTACCTCATCCTGCCAGTTGGTGCTCGATCCGTCTTCGTCTAGCGGTGTTTTATTAATTGCCGTTAGAAAAGTCCTTAGTTCCTCTGCCGAAAGCATTTCTATCCGGTTTGAAACTGTTTCTGCAGCAGCGTAACCGTTATAAGTGAAATAGGATTCATTGGTTTTAGCCCTGCGTGTGGTTATAAGAATGATCCCGTTTGCGGCCCGGGAACCATAAATAGCTGTGGAAGATGCATCCCTCATTATATTTATGCTTACAATATCATCCGGTGCGACGGCATCGATTGATGCACCGGGAACACCATCAATAACATAAAAGGGCTCCATGGCAGCGCCTGTTCTCAGTGTTGAAGGTCCGCGAAGGGTTATGGATGCACTTCCCGACGGATCGCCGCTCCTCGTTATATTCAGTCCGGGTACTTTACCCTGAAGCATCTGGGTGGGGGATGAATAAACTCCCTTGTTCATTTCTTCAGCTTCAACAACTGTTACGGCGCCGGTCAGGTCTTTTTTCGCTGTCCGTCCATATCCTACGACAACCACTTCATCGACCAGGTATGATTCTTCAGCCATAATAATACTGAAGGTCAACTGGTTCCCTATTTCGATTTCCTGTGATCTCATCCCGATGAATGAGAATACCAGGGTCCTTGAGTCGGTGGGGACGGAGAGCCTGAAGAGGCCTCCTGCATCAGTGATAGTTCCGGTTGTCGTACCTTTCACGACTACTGAGACACCCTGAAGGGGAAGTCCCTGATTGTCTTTTACCGATCCGCTGATCTCCTTATTCTGCTGAAGGACCGGTTCCTCTCCATCTTTGAAGGAAACCCCGGAAACTGAGGGGATACTGACAACCATAGCAATTATGACAGTCAGTATCAGCCTGATTTTGTTCAATGTGCTCCTGATACTTTCATTCTGAAAGCAGGATACTACTGTTTCATTTTTCATCATAATATAATTTTAATTTTAAAGGTATGATGGAACCCACATGTCGATTAAGTAAAATTTATAAGTGTTTATTTTAGTATAACATGTGGGTTTCATAACTTGGATTTTGGTTCATTGTTTATTTGATAAAAGCATGGTCGTGTCCGGATTGTATGAAAGATTAATGTTTTTTTATTATATTGATTAACAATAAAATAAATAAAATTAATGTTGAAGATTATCTGGCCGAAATCAATGGGTTGCCACAGGTTATAAAGTTATCTTAAATGAAGGTTAATTTATTTATCGAATTTAGCTTTATATGATGGTATTTTAGCTTATTATTGTAAAAAAATGTTATATGGTGCAAATTTTTTTAATTGACGTTACATGAAACCATTCTATCAGAAGCTTGTTACTTCACCTGATCATTCGGTGATTTTTTTTGACGAAGAGAAACCTCGTTTTACAGTACCGTGGCATTTTCATCCCGAGATTGAGATATTGTATGTGGTGAAAAGTACGGGGACAAGTTATATCGGTGACAGTATTAGCAGCTTCGGCAAAGGCACTTTAAGTATAATAGGGGAGAATGTACCTCACTGGTGGAAAAGTGATGAAAGATATCTGAATGGAAATGCACAGGAAGGGATCAAAGCTTTGATAATACAGTTCAGGACTGAAATATTTGATACAAATTTTATAAATATTCCTGAAATGAGTGCAATAAAGGAGCTGCTTAAAAAATCAAAACGAGGAATTCAATTTGGAGGAAGCAGCAAAGAAAATCTGGGAAAACAGATGTTAAGGATTTTCAGATCAGACGGAATTAAAAGATTAACCGAGCTTATAATCCTGCTTGATATGATGGCAAACGCAAATGAGTTTGAATATCATGTAAGTACAGGATACTCAAAAATGATCAATACCTATGATTTTTCCCGCTTTAACAAAATACATGAATACCTGGTGAATAATTTTACAAAACATATTACCCTTGATGGAGTATGTGATACTGTAAGTATGAGTCCTACCGCACTTTGCCGCTATTTCAAAAAACATACGGGAAAGACACTTTTTTCCTTCCTGAATGAGATCAGGATCGGTCATGCCTGCAGACTAATGATCGAAGAAAATACCTCAGTTTCAAATGCATGTTTCGAAAGCGGGTTCAATAACCTTTCACACTTTAATTTTCAGTTCAGGAAGATCATGAATATCACACCTTCTGAATATATAATTGCTCACAAATATTAGCATATTTAAGCAGGAGAAACATAAACAGTTTCAAATTAAATCAATAAAGAATTTCGCCGGGGGATAAGGAAATTCCCTTTTATGGCTTAATCCCGATTTAGTTGATCAGAAAAATCTGAGTTTATGTTCGAAGGGAGTGTTCCCGGTAATATAAACATGCATTCCGGGCGTTCTCAATGTACCGGAATGAGTACTGTATTTTTCACCTTCGAGACCTCTTATATTTTTATGAGCCGCTGATCCGGGTCCGAATTCAATGAAATCACCTCCCGATTCATATTTACCATTTCCGCTTTCAAGGAAATAGTTATTTTCCCCGTCATTTGCCGGGGTTACACCTGTAAGCTTCCCTCCCTCCATGAAACAGAGTTCAATTGTAACAGCCACATTGTCAGAACCTGTTGACTTGAACGTCAGTTCATTGCTTCCATTATTTTCAGTTAATGTTATTGTAGTATCCAGGATTTTCATTGTAGTAGGACGGTGTTCAAAATCCATTTTACTCCAGAATCTGTCGTCGATGCTTGGTGATAATTTATAATCCCCCAGAGGATTACGGTATTCAGCCGGGAGCGGATGGTAATATGGGGCTGCCAGTATTTGGTGGAGAACGTAGTTTCCCTGATCTGTTTTAAGGGTATGGCTCCGGAAATAACCCATACTGAAAAACCTGGTTGAGTATCTCATGTACCTGAGGACAGCATTACCTTTGCGGTAAGAGAAGAAATCGGGAATATGGGATCTTCCGGATGCAACTATAAAGGGCAGGTCAGTTCCGCCAAAAAGTGTCGATGTTGTATTATCACGCCGTATATGAACGAGAGAAGAATCCTGAAATAATTTAACATAATTTACCGGCAGGGATGATTCAGGCGGAAGCTCTTTTTGAAGCAGTGGATCTTCCATGAAGTTTATAAGTGATTGATTTATGATTGATTCCTCAAATCCTTTTAAACCTTCAATGAATTTTGCCACCGCGGCGAAGTCGGAATTATTATCGTGAATTGCGATGAACCTGTAGAAAAGGTATGAACCAACAATGCTCTGAACCGAAAACTGATCCTGCCGCCTGGAGTTATTTGTAATCAGATCACCGTTTGGTTCCATCTGGTAATATGTCATTCGGAGGTTTTTACGGACAGGTTCAAATAATTCCGGCATATTCAGTAATCTTCCGATTTCAATAAATGCCGAGTTATTTACTCTGGCATAGTTTTTACTTCTCTCTGCATATTCACCATCATTATCGATATAAATGCCTTCTCCCAGCCAGTCAAGTATACGGTCAACGTATTTTTTATCAGGGTAAATTGCATTAACATTTGCAAGTGTACCGCATATAGCCCATCTGTGATTCGGGGTATGAACTCCTCCTTCGGCAATAGTATTTGCAGCTTTTGTAATAAATATTTTCACATCATTCCTGACCTTTTCCAGGGCTTTTTCCTGATTTTTAACCAGCAAGCTGGCACCTTTACACAGTTTCTCCAGCATAAATGCAGTATCAGGAGGAGACTGAAGATTGCCGGAATCCAGGGTCCCGTCCGGATTCTGGACCTTCAACAGGTAAATCATAATATCCTCCAAAGGCCTGATAAGGGCCGGACTTTTGTAATATTTGGAGAGAGTGCAGTAATAAGCTGCTGCCAGAGATGCAAAATTCGCACTGAAGTTTCTGTAACCTCCGTAAGCTGAGCCAGATGATAAATTACCCGAAATCAGTGTTTCAACCTGTCGGTCGTTGGCTTCAGCAAGCCTGGTCATCAGAGGTTTTTCCGGATTCTCACCAAAAAGCAGAGTATTGATTTGTCCTTCAGATATATTAATCCTGAATGGGTTAAGGGTTGCTGCTCCAATTATTGAAGATTGTTTGAGGAATTTTTTTCTTCCTATTTTTTTCATATTACGTTATTGGATATACTGATATTATCTATTAATATACCAGTATTTATTTATCATGTTAAGAGATTATATGTTATGAATATCTCCCGGAAGACTCAGCGTGTTTTACTTTTTAAGTATTCTGACAGCAGAACAATGTGATCGGTGTTTAAATAATCAACTCCCATATTAATAAATGTACTCCATGCATTAATATTATCAGGTGCATTCCAGAACCGTATCTTTTTCTTAAGGGAATGTATGGAATCAATTACGCCGAGAATACGGTTTTTTTCGGTTTGAATAATATCACCATCGCCATTCCACGATGTGAATTTTCTCAGGTTTTCACTGTAGAGAGGGACTTTTTTCAATTGCTGTTCATTGTATTGCCTGTTGAGGAGGCCATCATAAAAAATGAATGAAGGATAATTCTCAAACCCGGCAGGCTCAGGTCTGTTCCCCGACAGGACTATCCTGACTGCAAAGGGATTGAATTCCGGATCGAAAACTGCCCGGAGAGGCTCCAGCTTTGATATAAGTATTGAAAGAGTCGGTTCCACCGGAGTCTTAAGATCTATCAGGAGCTGAAATGTTGCAGTATCATTTTTCCAGGCTCTTCCGCCGTTCTGTTTGAATATTTCGGCGATTGGATTGATGTAAAGCGCTTCAAGAGTTCTTCCGGGTTTAATGTCAGCCTGATAGTGAGCCACATACAATTCACCGTTCACGGCCCAGATATCAGCTTCGATCGATCCGAACCGGTTGTCGTATGCCAGACGGAAGGGAATGACATTCTCATAATCATTGTGGGAATGTGCATTCAGGGTTGTATACTGACCGGAAACCTGGGTCAGGACAACCGCCAGCATGAATATAGTAAGCAGACTTTTCTTCATTTCCCCGGGATATTATACTTTCAGGAATATTTTCTTTTTATACAGGAAATACAAAAACAACCAGCCTAAAGCTGTCGTCCCGATTGCATTGATCAGAGGAGTCCAGGCTTCGGGCAGAATGTCTGCAAATCCTCCGAATGTGAAGGTTGTTGCCGCTCTGAAATTAATAATTCTTCTCGCAAGGTAAATTGTGATGGGATTCATTCCGATAACAACGAAGAAAAATGCCCATTTGCGTAATCCCCATATATCAATTATCAGGTGGAAAATTGAAAACAGAAGGAGGCTTAGTCCGCCTACCCAGCAAACAAATGAACTTGTCCACAGGTTCTTGTTAATGGGAAATGCCATATTCCATAGCTTCCCCATGATCATGAGAGCTATTGCCGCCACTGTCATATACAGGACCTTTCTGTAAGGTTTTTCTTTGAGGTAATCCGACAGCATAAACTCCCCTGTGAACATACCAAGCAGTGCAGTCGCAATCGCCGGCAGGGTGCTGAAAATACCTTCCGGATCGTGATTGCCTTTATAAAGCTTACCGGGCATTATATGACGATCGATGAAACTGGCAAGGTTGCCTTCCTGGGAAAATGGATCTGTTGAACCAAGGTCATGAGCCGGGAACAGTAGCAGCAGCAGCCAGTAAATTACCAGTATGCCGCCGCACCATATTATCCGGGAAGCGAGTTTTGTATTCATAAATATCAGAGCGGCAAACATCCATGCAAGGCCAATCCTCCCGAGAACACTTCCGTAACGTAGTTCTCCGAAATTGAATCTTATACCATTGTTATATATAATACCCAGTAAAACCAGGATCAGACCACGAAAGATCACATGTTTATAAATCGAGGCCCTGGTTTCATCATTACGAATCCTTTTAGCCATTGAAAACGGGAATGATATTCCTGCTATGAACAGGAAAAGAGGGAAGATCATATCATAAAATACAAATCCGTGCCAGGGAACATGTTCAAGCTGAGTCGCGCACCATTCAAAAACAGGCCAGCCCGTTAGTGCAGCCAGGGCAACGAAAATGCTTTCTCCGCCCATTATCCAGAACATATCAAAACCACGCAGGGCATCCAACGAATAGAGCCGTCTGGTGGATGAGTCATTTGTCTTTTCCATAGTCAGGTCTGAAGTAATTTTTGTGAAAATATTATCTATGAATTCAGGAACTAAAATTAGAATGATTAGTTAAACAATGTTATATGATTCGTAACAATTTTGTAATAAAAGTATATTTTAATATTTTAGCGCTCCCGCACGTTGCGGATTTTTGATAACTAACTAAATTCAAATATCTATGAAGAAAATTCTGTTATTTCTGTTATTCCTTGCATCTACAGCAGTTTATGCACAGAGAATGACAGTTTCCGGTACTGTAACCGATGCCCAGGGGACACCCCTTCCGGGAGCGACGGTTCAGGTAAAAGGAACTAATGTTGGTGTACTGACCGATGCCGGAGGAAGATACTCGGTTGAGGTAGCCGGACCCGGATCGGTTCTGGTATTCTCATTTGTCGGATTTAATCCCACTGAAATTACAGTCGCGGGCCAGAGCACGGTTAATGTGAATCTCACAGAGAGCGTGCTGGGTCTTGAAGAAGTTGTTGTCGTAGGATATGGCACACAGAAAAAGCTCAACCTTACGGCTGCTGTGGACCAGGTAACAAACGAAACTCTCGAGAACAGATCGGTTCCAAACCTTACACAGGGGCTTAAGGGAGTATTGCCTAACCTCAATATCAACCTTCTGGACGGAAAACCAATCCAGTCACCCAGCTTTAATATAAGGGGAACGACATCTATAGGTCAGGGTGGAAGCGCCCTGGTTCTTATTGACGGTGTGGAGGGCGATCCCAGCCTGCTCAACCCGAATGACATTGCAAGCGTCTCTATTCTTAAAGACGCGGCATCAGCAGCTATCTATGGAGCCAGGGGAGCATTCGGAGTGGTCCTGATAACTACTAAAAATCCTGAAAAGGGCAGAACCAATATTACTTATTCAAGTAATTACTCAATTAAGAAGCCAACAGTTCCAGATTTTGTGACAGACGGTTATACTTTCCTGAAAATGTTCGCGGATGCATTTGTTAATGGTGATGGTTCCTTTCCGCAGAACGTAAATAAAGAAACAAAGTTCTCGCAGGCCTATCTGGATGAGTTCAAAAGAAGGGCTGAATCGGGTCAGCCTTATAATGAGGTTGAGATCGACCCTGTGACCGGTGAATATGTCTATTATGGCAATACCGACTGGTATGAATTACTTTACAAGGATTTTACATCGGCGACCGACAATAATATTACAGTATCAGGAAGCGGTGAAAAAGCTGCTTACCTTGTTTCGGGAAGAATTATGGATCAGCCGGGAATATTCCGTTACAGTTCGGATGATTATTCAATGGTCAACCTGCGTGCAAAAGGTTCGATCCAGGTTTTGCCATGGCTTCTTCTTGAAAATAATGCAGATTATTCCCAGATGAAATATTACAATCCGTTCTCAGTCGGAGAAGGAGCTGTTGATATCTGGAACATTATAGCTGTTGATACCCATCCGCACTCACCAATGTTCAATCCAGACGGTACGCTCACAACCGGGGCTGTATACAGTGTAGGTGACTTCTGGTACGGGAAGAACGGGATAAATATGAAAAAAGCTGTATTCAAGAATACAAGCGGCTTCACTGCAACCTTTTTTGAAAAGAAGCTGCGTATTAAAGGCGACTTTACTCTCAGGAAAGATGATAATGAAAGCATTACAAAGAGGGTACCGGTTCCTTACAGCAGCAAACCAGGTGTACTGCTCTTTGTGGGTACGGCAACCAACGACCTGAGCAATAACTGGCAGAAGACTCAATATCTCTCTACCAATATTTATGGTGAATATGAGGACACATTCCGTGATGCACACTATGTAAAATTCATGGCCGGGTATAATTATGAGCAATCAACCTGGAACAGACTGCTGGTTACACGTAACGGTCTGATCTACCCCGATGCGGTTGATCTGAGCCTTGCACTCGGACAGGCTATCACAACCGGTGGAGGATATGAGAAATGGGCTATTCTGGGCGGATTCTCAAGACTGAATTATTCTTATAAAGACAGGTACCTGCTTGAAGTTAACGCCAGGTATGACGGATCATCAAAATTCCCGTCCGACCAGAGATTTGCTTTCTTCCCGTCAGTTTCTGCCGGATGGCGTATCTCGAAAGAATCATTCTGGAATGTTTCTCCCAAAATACTCTCGGATCTGAAAGTAAGAGCTTCTTACGGATCACTGGGTAACGGTAATGTAAGCTCATATATATATCAGGAACAGTTCTCAATATCCCAGTCAACAAATATCCTCAAGGGCCAGCTTCCGCAGCTCACAAGGAATCCTGCTGTACTGCCAGACGGTATAACATGGGAAACTTCGACCACAACTAACTTTGGTCTCGACTTTTCAATGTTTTCCGACAGGTTGAGGTTTGTCGGGGATACATATATCAGAAAAACCACTGACATGTTCACGATAGGTGTTACCCTTCCGGCTCTTTTCGGAGCCACTGCCCCAAAAGGGAACTATGCAGATCTTGAAACAAAAGGCTGGGAGACTTCTTTGTCGTGGAGAGATCATTTTGATGTAGCATCAAAACCTTTAAATTATAACGTAAGATTCACGCTGGCAGATAATAAGTCGGTGATAACTAAATATAACAACCCAAACAAGCTTCTCTCCGATTATTATGTAGGACAGGAAATTGGTGAGATATGGGGATATGTGACCGAAGGATTTTTTATTGATGATGAGGATGTAGCAAACCATGCTAAACAGAGTCCCCAGATGAGGGCATCTCCCACAAGCGTCTGGTATGCCGGTGATGTAAAGTTCAAGAATCTGAATGATGATGATTTCATAAATGTCGGTACAAACAGGGTATCTGACCCGGGTGACAGGAAAATTATCGGGAACAAATCTCCGAGGTTCATCTATGGGATCAATCTTGGAGCTGACTGGAATCATATCTTCCTTTCGACATTTTTTGAAGGAGTCGGGAAACAGGACTGGTATCCGAGCACGGAAGCTGAATATTTCTGGGGTCAGTATAACAGACCGTATAATAATATTCCGATCTGGCATCTCGGGAACATGTGGACACCTGATAACACTGACGCTTATCTGCCCAGAACAATGTCGCGTGCTGCCTCAAGTGCCACAGCAAGGGAGCTTGGAGTGCCACAGACAAAGTACCTTCAGAATGTTGCCTATATAAGACTGAAGAATATACAGGTCGGATATGATCTTCCCAAAAATCTGATATCGAAGATCGGAATATCAAACCTCAGGGTTTATGTATCAGGTGAAGATATATGGTCATGGTCTCCGCTTTACAAGATCGTGGGGAAAGGACATATGGATGTCGGGAATATAGGTCCCAGGGATCAGGTTATACGTCCGGGAGCAGGAGCAGACGGATTTAATTATCCCATTATGAAGAGCTTTACTTTCGGTTTATCAATTGGAATATAATAATAATACAGTAAAGATATGAAAACAAGATATTTATGGTTTGTTCTCTTAATACTCCTGGTTGCAGGTTGCGAAAAGGAGCTTGAACAGTTCCCCTTATCGACAACATCACGGCCAGCAGTTTTCGGGAGCAAAGACGGACTGGAATTATATACAAATTCCTTCTATTCAATTTTACCAGGAAGGACCACCAGCCTCGATGCCATGTCGGATTACCTGGCTGTTAAGGCTGTACCCACATTCATCCAGGAGAACGCATATGCTCCGACATTAAGCTCAGGCTGGACATGGACCGATCTCCGGAACCTCAATTACTTCATAGTTAATTGCAATGATCCCAAGGTAGCCCCGGCTGACAGAAAACACTATCTCGGTATAGCCAAATTCTTCAGGGCTTATTTCTATTTTGAAAAGGTAAAACGATTCGGCAATGTTCCATGGGTCAGTAAGCCTCTTGATGTTTCCGATACTCTTATCCTTTACGGAGGGCGTGATAACCGCACACTGGTGATGGACTCTGTGCTGGCGGATATCAACTATGCCTGCGAGAATATTTCTGTCACAAACGATGCAACTCGCAGTACGGTAACCAAATATGTAGCTTATGCGCTTAAATCAAGAATATGTCTGTTTGAAGGAACATTCAGGAAATATCACACCGAACTGAATCTTCAGGGAACAGCATCAGCCTGGCTTGCCAATGCGGAATCTGCTGCAAAGAAGGTAATGGATGAAGGCGGATATACAATTTCTTCAACAGGTGGACCAGGGAAATCATACCGTACAATATTTACAAATGATGCACCGGTTGCCAGCGAAGTGATGCTTTCGGCAATATCCGATCTTACTCTGAAAGTGCTGAATGATGCAAACTGGTACTGGACAAGCGGTACATACGGCGACAAAGCCAGCTTCATCCGTACATTCATTAACACATATCTGAATATTGACGGTACACCGTTCACCAGTAATCCGGACTGGCCCACAATGCTTTTCAAGGACGAAGTGAAGAACAGGGATCTGAGGCTGAAACAGACCATCAGGCTTGGCGACTATAAGAGAATTATCGGAGGTACAGCAGTAGCGGCACCACCAGTCTTCTCCTATACATTTACAGGTTACCAGCCTATCAAATGGACCCTCGACGATATGTACTATGACTCGGAAAGGCTTAATACAAATTCAATTACTATGTTCCGTTTTGCAGAGGTCCTTCTGAACTACGCGGAGGCAAAGGCTGAACTGGGTACGCTTACCGATGATGACTGGGCAAAAACTATAGGAGTGCTCAGGGCAAGAGGAGGGATCACCGGAGGATTATCCACATTACCTACTGTTGCAGATCCTTATCTTACTGCTAATTACTTTCCGGGTATAACTGATCCTGTAATTCTGGAAGTCAGACGTGAAAGGGGAATTGAGCTCTGCCTGGAAGGTTTCCGGTTTGCTGATATTCTCAGATGGAAGAGGGGAGAACTGATGAACATGGAATGGAATGGTTTTTATGTTCCTGAACTTGTAACTCCGATGGATCTGAATGAAGACGGTGTAAATGATGTTGCATTTTACCAGGGAACCAAACCAAGCCCTGCCGCTGCGGGAGTTACCTATGTTGATGTTTCAGCTACAGTCGGAGGAAAAACAAATCCTCAGCTTCTTAAGAACGGAACAACAGGAGAACTTACCTGGATGAATAACATAAAGAGGAAATGGGAGGATAAAATGTACTATTACCCGATTCCCGCAACAGACCTGATAACAAATCCAAACCTCGGGCAGAATCAGGGATGGTGACAGATAACTCACTTAACAGTGTATAATTTTCTAACCGCAAAGGTCGCAAAGGTTATCGCAAAGATCGCAAAGGTAAGAGTTGCAATGATTTTAACTTAGCGAACTTTGCGCTCCCGTCCCGATAGCTCCCGATAGCTATCGGGACAGGAGTTATCGGGACTTTGTGCACTTTGCGGTTAAATACTTTTATTTATTACATATGAAGAATATAGTTTTTTCGCTTCTTATTGTATTTGTTGCCTTTGTTTCACTGGCAACGGGATGTGAAAAGAACAAGCCGGAGAATGAGCCGGTATCGACGCTGACTGTTAAAATATTAAGCTATAATGTCAAAAACTGTCAGGGTATGGACGGAGTGGTGAGTTACCATAGAGTGGCAGATGTAATAAAGCGTATAAATGCTGAGGTTGTTGCACTTCAGGAACTCGACAGTGCCACCCAGAGAAGCAAGGGTGTGGTTGTTCTGGATGAGCTTGCCAGACTTACAGGGATGTACAGGACATACGGCGCCTCAATTGACTACCAGGGCGGTAAGTATGGAATAGGTATTCTTACAAAAGAGAAGCCGCTGAGCTGGAAACGTGTCCCGCTTCCCGGCAGGGAAGAACCCAGAAGCCTGCTTATAGTTGAGCTGAAGGATATAGTCTTCGGTTGTACGCATTTCTCCCTCACAGCGGAAGACAGGCTCTCCTCAGCTTATATAGTCAGTAATTCCTTAAAAGATTATACTAAACCGGTCTTTCTTGCTGGCGATCTGAATGCAATACCTGAATCGTCAGTAATCCAAAGTATTGAGAATTATTTCACAATACTTAACAAGACCAGTTCGCCTACAAGTCCTTCAAATAATCCGTCAAAATGTATTGATTATATTCTCGGATTAAAGAAGCAGGGAACAGTTTTTACGACAAAGCAGACTGTTGTGGAACAGGAACCTGT
>CAYPHL010000090.1:0-17124 GCA_964410385.1 uncultured Rikenellaceae bacterium
CATAATGGACTCCTTACCGTTATTAAACCTGTATGGCGGAATTGAGGATATCGGATTTACCGGGAAATGATCACAGGGGGAGATCAGTTCAGTATCTTTCGCCAGACTGATCAATAAGGGTATATCGTCTTCCTGAAAATCAGGCATTATTGCCCAGAGCCTTTCCCCGTTCTCAGTTGTTTCAAATTCATCATATGTGCCGTCTTTTAACCGCTCAACAAATATCCGAACATCCGGATTTTTTATATCAAAATCACCCTTATCGCAACTGTTGCAGAAAAGAGCTAAAACTGAAAACAGGATCAGATACTTCATAACTGTTTTTACTCTGATGATGATTTTACAAAAGTAATGGTTGCTTTTCAGTTTTAGCAGGATTCAAATTAAAAAGGCCGGAACGATGGTCCGGCCCTGAAAAGGGTTATTTCAATAACAAGATTATTTCTTTGAAATTTTAGTGAATTTCAGTCCGATATTGAAATTGAGGCCACCCATATCCTGGTTTGTGACATGAGTGATGTCAATATACTCATTGTTCGGATCAAGTCCGCTTACATACCTGTAGCTCACTCCGCTGACAAAGGTCACCCTTTCGCTGAGGTTTACTTCAATATTGATCCCGGGTTCTGTCATAGCAAACCTTTCACCGGATATATTCCAGAAATTATCAAGTAATCCTGATTTGGGATTCTCATAATCTTTGGTTGTGCCATAAGCAATAATCATCTGCCCGCTTATGTGCAGCATCTTACCGGGATATAATATATACTGGGCTATGCCGCCGAAATACCCGTAGTTCACTGTCGGATGACCAAGATTAACACCTCCCGTAAAACCTAAAAGAACAGTACGGTTTATAACGACTCCTCCATACATTCCGATCAGAGTACCGGTCTTCCCCTGAATGCTGTTAAGCTTTACTTCAGGAGCCCATACTTCGGCGAAGGTGACATCAGGGCCAAACAGAGTCCTCTCAGGCTTCGTTACCTGTGCTGATACTGATGCTGAGATCAACATTAAAAAGAACATTACAACGCATGTTATCATGCTGTTGTTCATTTCATTTTTTTCATTTTTTGTTTTCATAGCTTTGAGTTTTTAAAGGTGATTTGAATTATTATTAATGAGTTTGTAATCGTTTTGCATTTTCAAAATTCTGCCGGGGATCGATCTGCCGGACTGTTTATTAAATTATGCCCGCTCGGAGCCCGGAACCAGTCCCTTGTCTGCATTGTGCAGTAGGACAGTCTTTACCTTCTTCCTGAGTGGCTTCATCCCGAATAATACGCGGGTAATATTGAACGGTCTGATCAGAAACCAGTAAACTGACAGGATAAGGATAAGGGATGAAGTGAATATCAGTATCACCTTCAACATTACATGGATTGAGAGATTAACAAAAATATATCCGGTTATGACCAGTGCGGGCTGATGAAGCAAATAGAAGGGGTAGATCGCTTCATTGGCCGTTTTCCTGAAAGAAGAATTGCGGTCAATATATTTCATGGCATAGCCGGAGACTGAAACAGCACATGTCCAGCTCATCACAAGGGCTGCGACATCATATAAAACCTCGGCAGTCCTGACAGAGTTTACCTGATCCTGGACTATGATCATCACGACCATCATGACACCCGTCTCAGCCAGATAGAGTCCTCTGTATCTTAACATTGATCCCGCAATGCTCTTTACAGGAAGTAGTATAAAACCTGCCAGGAAGAAAATAAGATAAGAGGTGAAGCTTGCCCAGTCGTTTACCGGATCATTTGTCTCCGTTTCAAAGAAATTGCGGAGGATCACCTGGGAGATAAGCAGGGGGATTATGACTATATTCAAACCCATCGGCTTTTTAAGGAGATACTCCAGGTTTCCTACAAGGGCCATGAACCTTGTGCTGCGTAGCATATTGAGGAAGGGTGATATTATAAGTGCTATCACAAAAAGGTAGGCAATGAACCAGAGATGATGCCAGCTGAAGTTCCCCTGAGGATAAACACCGTCAAACATATGAGGGTAGAAGGCCAGAAGTGAATCGTACCGGGGGATTCTCTCAATGTAGACCTGTACCGGAACAAGAATGAAAATGCCTGCCACAAGAGGCACAAGTAAACGTCTGCAACGCTCAAGGAGGTACTTTCCCGGGGATATGTTCTTCAGGGCATACCAGGTGCCGGCCCCGGAGATCATGAAAAGAAGAGGCATACGCCAGTTATGTAAAAATATCATCACCTGCCTCAGCAGACCACCATATAATATGTTGTTCTTTACATGCCATTCCCATGTATTGAAGATCATTCCGAGATGATACAGGAATACACTTATTATGAGTAAAATCCTGAGCCAGTCTATGTAGTACTGTCTTTCTGACCCGGTTTTAAAATTGTCTGCCATTTTTCCCTGGTTTTGATTTTCATGGCAAACATAAAATGATATCTTCCCCGGGAACGACTTAGCCTATCGGAACGGTGTGCGAGTTTATAGGCACAAACGGAAAACGTTCGTAGAATATAATGTAATAAATAGATTTACAGGACAATATGATTAGTCTGGCGACTTCCTGTACTCAGAGGGCGTTTTGGATGTATATTTTCTGAAAGCAGAATTAAATGAAGATTTTGAGTTATATCCCACCAGTTCGGCAAGCTCCTCAATGGTTATTTTTCCCTGTTTATCCTGCCGTATTAACTTTTTTGCTTGCTCAACACGGTAAAAGGCAAGCATCTCAAAGAAATTCTTATTCATTTTCTCATTTATAACCTGCGAGACATGATGGGGTGATTCATTTATCTGTCTCGCCAGACCTGAGAGTGAGGCAAGGTTATTTGTGAAATAGTTGTTTGCCTCCATCTCCCGGATGATTTTTTTAAGAATCTGTTCCTTATTAGCCTCCGAAAGGGATGATTTGCGGTATTTTACAGAAGGGAAAGAAAAAAAAGAGCTGGGTGAGTCGAAATAGTCGGATCTGTTAAGTATCTGCCAGGTAGTAGCGTAGATCATGAACGAAACATATGATGCCACAAAATAGCCGCCAATATCGCTCCTCATCCCGAAATAGATTTTGGTGATGACCATTATTGTGATCAGTACCAGGATATGGATCACTGAATTTCTGAGCACCTTTAGAAGAATATTTTCTGTGTGGAAGAAAGATTCGCCCGTTGATCTGAACTTCATCATCAAAGTGGCAACAGACATAAAAATATAAACAGCGAACTGAAGCAACATCAGATGGTTGACATATACCCTGATGCCGAGGGGATCATCTGAGATCTGGTCATTAAAAGGAATATAGGCCCAGTCAGGATGCTTGGTTTGTATATATGAATTATATTTCATCTCATCGGGCTGGATGAACTGGAATATCATATAAATGGTCCAGAAAAAGAAAGGGATGAAGTGTACCCAGACCTTTCGCTTTGACTCAGGATGGAGGCTGGTCAATATATAAAAGTAAAACAGGGGGGTGAAGGTAAAATTGAGTGATTCACTGAAGTTTGTAAGAAAAAGCACCCTGACAATCAAGCCGGTGTTATTCAGCCACTCCTCGAAAATTGCCAGTGCGAGGGACATAAGAAACAGTCCCTGGAAGAGATTGGATCTCCTGTTGCCACCCGAGTTTTTTATAAAGAACCACGACAGAAGTAACCCCTGGAAAACACCCAGGAAAATAATGACATCAAAAATGCCAACATTGATATCAGTTCTCATAACGTTATGGCCTGCCGACAAAGTATTAAAGGTAGGTAAAATCGATTGAATGAAAAGCATACAGTGAAATGATTTGCAATGTCCGTTCCAGAATCCTAAGATTTCTCACGGACTGACATCTCTTAAAAATCTGATTTTATGTCACAATACTAAATTATAGCCAGGATTTTCGAATCCATTCTGTAGAATTATACAAATAATTAAATATCAAACTGCTATTTTAGAATTATTTGTATGAACCAAATTATTTTCTACATTTGGCACGATATTGACTGAAATGGCCTTAAACCCTCATTTCAGGATAATAAAAGGAGAAATCTTTTGTTTTAAAGAAAACCAGAAATTTAACTTAAACTCTTTTTTTTATGAAAAAACTACTGACATTGATTGCGGTGATTCTTATCGCAGGTTCAATTTATGCAGGCGGACTGGTTACCAATACCAACCAGAGCGGTCTTTATACGCGAACGATGAGCCGTAATGCCTCGACGCTTATTGATGCTGTTTACTACAATCCGGCCGGGTTGACAAAACTTGGTAATGGAATTTACTTTTCGCTCAACAATCAGTCGATATTTCAGACAAGAAGCGTAGTTAATAACTATCCTTATCTTGCCGGTTCTCCGAAGGAATACGAAGGTGACATTAAAGCCTATCTTTTCCCGTCAATATATGCAGCTGCAAATTTTGGTAAACTGTCAGTTTCTGCAGGATTCAATCCGATCGGCGGAGGAGGAGGTGCAAAATATGAAACCGGTTTACCATCATTTGAAATACCTATCTCTGAACTGGTTCCGCTTCTTGTCAGCAAGGGCATTCCTACAACCCAGTACTCTGCTGATGTATATTTTGAAGGAACATCGGTCTACATGGGCTATCAGGTAAACCTTGCATATAAACTGAATGACATTATCTCAGTAGGAGCTGGTGTCAGACTTGTTACTGCAAAAAATACTTATAATGGCTTTTTAAAAAATATTAGCATTAATCCTAACTATCCTGCGTTTGGTGCTGCTTATACAGGAACGATGAAGCTCGCAAAAGACTTCTTTACAGCTGGCTCAACGACCCTGGCAGGATTAGCAACCGCTTCAACAGGTTCTGCTGCCCTCATAGGGACCAAGATTACCGGTGGTGTTGCTCCTACAACACTTTTATCTGATGCTGCAAATAATGGTCTGACTCCCACTCAGATTGGTCAGATACAACAGATTATGGGTGCAGCAGGGCAGACTCCCACACAGATAGGAGGTGCTACAATGGCATATGCACAGGCTGTTCTTACAGGTGCGGCTCCTGTCTTTACCACAAAATCAACAGAGATGGCAGGATATGCTGCAAGTACAGCTGACCGTGATGTTGATGCAGAACAGACAGGTATGGGTTATTCTCCGATCCTCAGTGTTAATATTTCACCGCTTGAAAACCTCAACATAGGATTGAAATATGAATTCAAGACAAAGCTGAACCTGAATACAACCGTGTTTGACGGAAAAGGCGGCGGATTTTTTACCGATGGTGCAGAAACTGTTGCCGACATGCCTGCAATGCTTGCAGCAGGTGTTGAATACAGACCAATTGAAAAATTCATGGTCACAGGCAGTCTTAATTATTATTTCGACAAGGATAACGACTATGATGGCAGCGCCACTGAAAATAAAACAATGATAGATAAGAATTTCACAGAGTATGCACTTGCCTTTGAACTTGGTCTGACTGACTGGTTAAGGCTCAGCGCAGGTTACAGCGGAACAACCACCGGGGTTAATGCAGACTATCAGAACGACCAGAGGTATAGTCTCAATACAGGTACGATCGGAGGCGGTATCGGACTGAGATTTTCACCGATGATCGATCTGAACATAGGTGCCATGTTTACAACCTACAAGGAAGGAGACAAGAGCTTCACTCGCATGCTTGGAACAAACCCGATCACGGTAACAGAAACCTACAACAAAAGCAATATGCTGATTGGTGTGGGACTAGATGTTTATTTCGGTAAAAAATAAAAATAACAACCATACAATTGATAAAAACCGATCCGGAAGGGGTCGGTTTTTTATTTGATCCTTTCCACCTCAATCCAGAAAGGCAATATCCTTTTCGACCCCGACTGGTAAAAAGGAATAAAATCGCATCCGATCGAGGGATATTTAATATTATTCATTTCGAAGACGGTCAATCCTTCGTGAGGATTTCTTTTCTGATTGATGATTGTACCTGTTTCGATAACCATTTGTCCGGCCCCTTGCAAAGTATCCAGGAAATGACACCTGATATTATATGTCCCTTCCTCAATATTAACTCTCCACTTGCCAAAAACCTCTTCCTGGGTCCAGATACCTCTGTCACCACCTGCATCATTCCTGTTAAGGAAGACAGGGTTTTCCTTTGCATTTCCTATGATTATCCTCTGAGGATCAGTAAGATTGGGTGAATTGACCAGTTCTTTATAATATGTGTCAAATTCCTCCTTCAATGATCCGGCAAGTGAAAAATTGTCGTGGATTATATTGTTCTGCTCAAAAGGATCATTTTCAATATCATATAATTCAAATCCTTCTGTTCCCGAATCAAAATCAGTATGTCCGGCAAATTTGTATTTTCCCTTCTGAAGTGCAACATTATTATATAATTCGGGATATCCTCTTGTCCAGTAAAAAAATAGTGTTCTCTCTTTCCAGTCAACATCCTTTCCTTTCATTAACGGCACAAGGCTCTTTCCGTCAATCTTCCTGTCTGAAGGAACCCTGGCACCACACAATTCTGCAAGTGTAGGGAGAATATCGATATTAGCTGCAGTTGTATTAATATCTGTAACGGATGTTCCGAGCCGGGGAAATCTCAGGAAAAACGGGACCCTCACTCCTCCCCTGTAAACCGAGCTCTTCAGCCCTTTCATGCCGGCATTATACCTCATCTGCTGGGGACCATTATCGGTCATGAATATCACTATTGTATTTTCATCAAGATTCAATTCCCCCAGCTTTTGAAGGATTCTTCCTATGTTATCATCGATGTTCTTAACCATTGCATACACTTTCCGGGCATCCTCCTTATTGTTTTCATTCATCGGACTGAACGGTCTGATGTCGTTTTCAAAGCCTGATGACGGATCAATATCCCTGAACAATGAATAGTATTCCCCCGGCACCTGAAGTGGTGTATGAGGCGCATTGAATGCAAGGTAGCAGAAAAAGGGCTTTTCTCTGTTTTCACTTATGAAATCAATTGCTTTTTCTGCAAAGATGTCGGAGCAATAGCCTTTATAAGATTGTTGTTCCCCGTTATGCCATAAGACCGGATTGAAATAACTGCTGTCGCCTTTAACGAATGTCGTAAAATCCCCGGGCTGTCCCATCCCTCCGCCCAGGTGAACAATTGATTCATCGAAGCCCTGGTCGATGGGACGGCAGGGATAACTGTCACCGAGGTGCCATTTCCCGAATATGCCTGTTCTGTACCCCTTTTCTTTAAGTATCTCAGCAATAGTAACCTCATTTGCAGCCATTATCGCACCACCATTATATGTATCATGAACACCGGTGCGCAGACTATAACGTCCGGTCATTAACGATGAACGGGTAGGTGCTGAAACTGGACACACATAGAAATTATTGAATCTGAGACTTTCACCAGCCAGCCTGTCGATATTTGGCGTACCAAGGTGCGGATTCCCTGTAAAACTAAGGTCGCCATACCCCTGATCGTCGGTGATTATCAGAAGCACATTCGGAGACTGACTTTTCCGGCAATACGTAAATGCCAATATAACAGCAGGAACGATAAGTAGTTTAAGCCTGTTATCCATTTTCAGAATATTGCACTGAACAGGAAAAAGACAATAGCTCCGATCACCGCCGAAACAGGAATTGTAAGTATCCATGCCCAGAATATTTTTGTTGTAACACCCCATTTCACTGCCGAAAGACCCTTTATTGCGCCTACTCCCATTATGGCACCTGTAATTGTATGGGTTGTACTTACCGGTATCCCGAAGTGAGTTGCCCCAAAGAGGGTCAATGCTCCGGCCGTCTCAGCACAGAATCCCTCGAAAGGCTTCAGCTTTGTGATCCTCTGGCCCATAGTCTTGACAATTCTCCATCCTCCGAAAAGTGTGCCCAGGGCAATAGCTGCCTGACACGACAAAACGACCCAAAGCTCCGGCCGCTTATCATCAACAGATGCCATACCCATGGTTATCAGTGCAATCCATATTATACCCATCGATTTCTGGGCATCATTCCCTCCATGTCCGAGGCTGAATGCAGCAGCAGACACCAGCTGCAGTCGCCTGAAATGCTTATCGACACCTGACGGAGAATGCTTTTTAACAACGTTTATAACAATAATTGAAATTATATATGACATGACCATCCCGAGAAGGGGAGCGATCACAATAAAGGCAGCTATCTTCAGAACACCTCCGGCAATGACCGAAGAGGGGCCGGAACTGACAATGGCTGCTCCGACAAGTCCCCCGACAAGAGTATGTGACGAACTGGAGGGTAAGCCCCACCACCAGGTAAGAAGATTCCATGTTATGGCAGCAACCAGCGCTGCAGCAATCACAGTAAGAGTAACAACAGCCGGATCTATAACACCTTTTCCCATTGTTGTCGCAACTTTCAGAGGGAAAACAGTAAATGCTATAAAATTGAAAATCGCTGCCAGAAGAACAGCATTAAACGGAGAAAGGACTTTTGTCGATACTATAGTTGCAATCGAATTGGCTGAATCGTGAAAGCCGTTTATAAAATCAAAAATCAGAACCAGTCCGATTATCACATATAAAAATGTCATCCGTCTTTGAATTATTTACCCCAAATTAAGGCTACAATTTTACTAATTAATTCCAAATCTTCCCCGGTCAGAAATCAACTTTAATTATAATATATCCCGGCAACTGATTATATATCTGACTTTAAACTAATTAAGTATTATTGTATTACCGGTTCCCAGTTCTATATAATCCTCACCGAATGAATCCCTGAACATCTTTATCTGCTTTGCACCGGTACAATGTGTGGCTCCGCATTTGACAATCCCAAGGCCTTTCATACCTTTTATGATCTCATTCATTTCTGATTCAGATTTATCCATAAGATGAAATCCGCCAAATACCATATAAATATCTTTTTTAAAGGAGGATTTTATTTCTGAGAGCATTCTTACGATCCCGGGATGAGAACATCCGGTCATTACCACCAACCCTTTTCTGGTATCCAGTACCAGGGCCTGCTCAGGAATCTGATAATCAAATTCCCCCGAAGTGTACAGGTGTTCACATATCATTGCAGGTTCATTTACCAGCAATGGATCCAGTTCAAGACCGGTCATACTCTTTTTAAAAGATGCGGAGAATGATTCCGGTATGATGACAGGAATATCTTTTTTGAAAGTTACAAAAACCGGTATACCGCCGGTATGATCGCCATGTTCGTGGGAAATAACAAGAAAATCAATCTTTTCCGCATCAATCCCGGCCGTTCTGAAATTAGATCCAAATATTTCCGGTTTGGTCCCCGTATCAAACAGTATTTCCCTGTCCAGCCCCTCAATGTATATGGAATAACCCCAGTCTGCCTGGAATCTTTCGTCTTTAACATAATTATCATAAAGGACTTTTATTGTAACGGGTTTATCAATCCCTGTCCCCGATGAAACACCCATAAGTCCTTCCGCATCATTCAGCCTGCTGTAATTCTGTCCGCTGGTATGACACCCGGCAGCAGGAAGAATAACAAGAACCAATAAGAATATTAGCTTTTTCATTTTGATTAATTTAATATTTCCCAGATTAATGTTCAAAGTCTCACCAATGCACCTTCATACCGTCGCACCAACGCACCTTTTTCCCCTTTGCGCCTCTGAGCCTTTGTGCCGTTACGCCTCTCCGCCCTTTTCTTATCAAATTTACGACATTATCCTTATCTTTATCACCTTATAATTCCATTATTCATGAAAGATAAATGGCTTGAATGGGTTGTTCAGATACAATCCATCGCCCAGGCCGGATTAACCTTCGCGGAAAATCAATATGACATCGACAGATATCAGCAATTGAGGAATCTCACTGTGGAGATCCTTCATGAATATACTGAGGTCAGTCACGACAAGATAAGGGATCTGTTTGCTAATGAAACAGGTTATCAGACCCCGAAAGTTGATGTGAGGGCTGCTGTGATAAGGGACGACAGTATACTGCTTGTAAAGGAGAAGATAGATGGAAAATGGTCGATGCCGGGAGGCTGGGCGGATGTCAACTCTTCTGTCGGGGATTCGGCAGTCAGGGAATGTCGTGAAGAAGCCGGTGCAACTGTAGTTCCCAGAAGGATAGTCGCCCTTCAGCATCTTAACAGGCACAACTCACATCCTTACCCGTATACTATATACAAGGTACTCGTGGACTGTGAATTAACAGGGATTGAATTTGTAAAAAATACCGAAACGCTCGATTCCAGGTTTTTCAGGATTTCAGAACTGCCCGGACTTTCTGAGGAACGGACCTCCAAAGAACAGATTGAATTGTGCTTTGAAGCACATAAGCATAAACTTTTCGAGACTTTATTTGATTAATTATCCACAGGAAGACGGTTTTATTTCGTGCTTGTTTTTCTTTCTGTTGAGATTTCCGCCAGTTTTCCAAGGATGATCTTTCCCCTTGCTTTAATACCTGCCGAACCTTCACCCTGAAGCATACTTATTGATGCAGTCAGCTCATTTGCCAGCTCGGGATAGATAAGTGCCAGCCGGTAAATGATCTCCATCGAATAAGCCTTTATTGCAACAGCCGAAAAGCCTGAATTCAATGCTTTGAAACAATGGTCGGCAAGTATTCCATGGTGCTTAAGGGATAAACGGGATATATCAGTAAGGGAAATTATCCTGAGAAATGAACGCTGCGTGCTTTCATTATCCAGTGAATTGAGCTTTTCAACAATATCCCCTAGGTAAGGATGGATCATCTCCGGGTTTTTATCGAAGACCCTGGACAGTGTCCATGAAGCACGAAAAGACAGTTTCCTGTCATCACTGTATGAATATTCGAGAAGCTTTGCAATAAAAGCCGGGTTATCCATAGCCGATGTTGCGATCCAGTCGGCTTCCTGAGCGCTCATCATGCTATGGATCATTTTCCGGAGCTCCTTATCTGTTTCCGACTCAATGTCATTTTCATTTACTGCTTCAGGCTCTGAGGTGGAGCCGCCAATACTTTCGACATACCTTTCTGCCACAATTATATCTGCTTCAGAGAAGTCAACAGATTTAAGCTCCTCAGCAGTGCACCATCGGAAATCGACGTGTTCGGCCAGTACCGGCAATTCGTCGAGAGTATCACAGACAAAGGGAATCAGCCGGATCTTTTTGTGGCCATAATCATATGTTACAGTATGCAGGCGTCCGCAAATGACAATATCCATGCACAGCTCCTCCTTAATTTCTCTTATTATACATTCTTCATCAGATTCATCTTTATTTACTTTCCCTCCGGGAAATTCCCATTTTAAAGGATGGTCGGTCTGCTCTCCCTTACGGACAATAAGCAGTTCATTTTCCTCATTCCGGATTATTGCGCAGGTCACATCGATCATTTCACCATATTCAGAAGTTCATCATAAAGAGGTATTGCCATAAGGTATTCAGGCTTTTCACCTTCACCTTTCAATCTGCATGCATAGTGCCGTAATCCGTTGGTAACCACCAGACAGGGCACATTGAATCTCATGTTATAGATTGCTATCTGCTCAAAAACCGGATCATCGAGAGGAACATCATACGATTTGCATTCAACAATCATAACCGGCTGTCCCTTCCTGTCATGGACGAGAATATCCACCCTCTTTTTCAGCTTGTTATATATTAACGGAATTTCGATACCTATCAGTCCCGGCGGATAGCCTCCCTCTCTTATAAGATACTGAACAAAATTCTGCCTGACCCATTCCTCTGGAGTGAGCTTTACAAACTTCCTTCTCTGGACATCGAGGATCATCCTGGTTTTCCCCTGACCGGTAATCCTGAAGGAATATTCGGGCAGATTTAGCTCTTTCAACTTTGTTTAGTACATTTGAACGCAAATATATCGAGATAATTAATTCTGTTTTGTGTTTATGAAGACCAAAGAGGATATTGTTAATAACTGGCTTCCAAGATATACAGGCAAACCGATTGAAAAATTCGGGAAATATTTCCTGCTTACGAACTTCATTCACTATGTTGAGCTTTTTGCAAAGCTGAATAATGTGGAAATAGAAGGAAGAGATAAGAACTGGCCCAATGCCACATCGGAAGACGGGATCACAATAATCAACTTTGGTATGGGAAGTCCGAACGCAGCTACTGCAATGGACCTTCTCAGCTCAGTGTCGCCTGATGCAGTTCTCTTTCTGGGAAAATGCGGAGGTCTTAAGAAGAAGAACAAAGTGGGAGATCTTATACTTCCCATCGCAGCAATCAGAAGCGACGGAACATCAAATGACTATCTCCCCGTAGAAGTTCCCGCACTGCCTGCCTTCATGCTACAGAGCGCAATTTCAGCATCAATCGTCCGCTTTAAAAAAGAATACTGGACCGGTACTGTCTATACAACAAACAGGAGAGTGTGGGAATATGATGACCGGTTCAGGAAATATCTTGTGAAGACCAGGGCTATGGCTATCGATATGGAAACTGCAACTATATTTACTGTCGGATTTGCAAATGAGATCCCCACGGGCGCTCTGCTCCTGGTTTCAGATCAGCCAATGATATCGGCAGGCATTAAAACCGCGGCCAGCGATAAAAGGGTAACTGACAAATTTGTTGAAACACATCTTAAAATCGGAATGGATGCCCTCCGTGATATTATGGCAAACGGTATTTCGGTAAAACACCTCAGATTCTGAAATGGACATCACTTACGAAGAAATAATTTCCGATATAAAAAAAAGGATCTTCAAACCGGTTTATTTCCTTGCCGGGGAAGAACCTTATTATATCGACCTGATTACAGATTTTATCGAACAAAACGTCCTTCCTGAATCGGAAAGATCGTTCAACCAGATGGTGATTTACGGCGAGGACACTACGGTCAGCAATATAATCGAGATCTCCCGCAAGTACCCTATGATGGCCAGCCACCAGGTAATCATTGTGAAGGAGGCACAGGTGCTGAAGAAAATTGAGGATCTGCTCATTTATGTTGAAAAGCCCCTCCTTTCTACACTGCTGGTGATCAATTACAAATACAAGACTCTTGACAAAAGGACGAAACTTGTGAAGGTGCTCGAAAATCAGGGAGTCTATTTTGAATCGAACAGGTTAAGGGACTATCAGATCCCGGGATGGATAGACCGCTTCCTTATGTCACAGGGAATAAAAAGCGATCCCAGCGCCAGTGCCATGCTAACCGAATTTCTTGGCAATGACCTGCATAAGATCGCCAATGAGCTTAACAAACTCATAATAACCCTTCCAAAAAATAAACCTGTTATTACGACCGGACTCATTGAGAAGAATATCGGGATAAGCAAGGATTATAACAACTTTGAACTTCAGAAAGCAATTGGTGAAAGGAACATATTGAAAGCCAATATGATAGTGCAATATTTCAATGCCAATCCCAAAGATAATCCCATAACCCTCACGATTGCATCACTTTTCAGCTATTTCAGCAAGCTTCTTACATACCATTATCTTACTGACAAGTCGAAAAACAACGCGGCTGCCGCTTTAAAGGTAAATCCCTTCTTTGTAAGGGATTATGAAACTGCCGCCACAAAATACAATGTGACAAGAACCCTCCAGGCCATCAGTCTCCTGAGGATCTTTGATATGAAATCAAAAGGTTTCGGGGATATGGGGAGCGAGCCGGGAGATCTTCTGAAGGAACTTGTCTATAAGATACTTCACCTGTAAGATCAACGTATTAAAATACGTATTTAAAAACGTATTTTAATACGTTGGTCCTCTAATTCATATCCGGTGATTCGGGAAAATCGGCCCACATCCGGTATTTGCTGTTCAATCCTCTCAGAACCCGTTTCCAGGTATTATCGATCTGATCATTCAGTACAATTTCGGGCGCCACCCTGGCAATGACCCAGGAATTTTCTTTAAGTTCACGTTCAAGCTGACCGGCCGACCAGCCCGAATATCCGAGGAAAAACCTGATCTGGTTAGTATCCAGCTTTTTGTCTCTTATCAATGATCTGATGAAATCTATATCTCCTCCCCAGAAAATATTATCATCAACCCATACACTTTTCGGTATCAGATCACCCATACGATGGAGATAATGAAGGGTATCGGGAGCTACAGGTCCACCCATGCTCAGATATTCCTCCCAGCCTTCGAAACCTGAAATTGCATCACATACCTTTATTTCGAGCTTCTTGTTGAGAATAAACCCAACGGAACCTTCTTCATTATGATCGACAAGGTACACAATTGTACGGTTGAAGAATGTATCGGGAAGAAAAGGCTCAGATATAAGGATCTTGCCTTTTTCCGGTATCTTGTCTTCTGCCAGTATTGTAAACAGGTCCAGTTCCTCGTCCATTACATTTAAAATGATATGGCAATTTACAAATTTTTTTTATTTCCCTTCTTTATCTTTGCAAACCCTCTGTGGAACTCTGTGTAAGTTCTTATATAAAAACATGTTACACAGAGTTACACGGAGGAGACACAGAGAGACACAGAGAAGAACGGTTTAATATTTTGCCGGGGCTGCTTCTTTCATCATTGAATAAACAGCATCAAAAACATCTTCAGCGCTGGGTTTTGAGAAATAGTCACCATCGGTCGTATAGGCCGGACGATGCTCTTTCCCCGTAAGTGTCCTCGGAGCTGAGTCGAGGTAGTTCCATCCTCCCTGTTTTTCAAGTATCTCCTGCATCATATAGGCTGTTGTTCCGCCCGGTACATCCTCATCGAGAAGCAGCAGCCTGTTAGTTTTCCGTAATGATTCCACAATTACACCCCTGAGATCAAAAGGAACAAGTGTCTGAACGTCAATAAGCTCTACCGAAATATCATGCAGTGCAAGCTGTCTGACTGCTTCGGCGGCAATTCTTACGGTCGAACCATATGTGACCAGGGTAAGGTCTGTTCCTTTACTGAGGATCTCCGGTATCCCCAAAGGAATGCGGTATTCACCTATATTATCCGGCATTTTTTCCTTCAGCCTGTACCCGTTAAGAGGTTCAATAACTATTGCAGGGTCATTGCCTGCAAGAAGTGTGTTGTAAAATCCGGCTGCCCTAGTCATATCACGGGGCGAGCAAACATAAACTCCCCTGACAGAATTGATCAGCATGCTCATTGGCGAACCCGAGTGCCAGATACCCTCAAGACGGTGTCCCCTTGTCGAAATTATCAGAGGTGCGATCATCCTGCCTGCAGTACGGTAATGAGTTGTGGCGAGATCATCGCTGAGTATCTGCAGGGCATACATCAGGTAATCGAGATACTGTATCTCGGCTATCGGCCTCATCCCTCTGAGGGCAAGACCGATGCCCTGACCAAGGATAGTGGCTTCCCGGATACCGGTATCAGTTATCCTCAGCTCGCCGAACTTCTTCTGTAACCCTTCAAGTGACTGATTAACACCGCCGATATTACCGGTATCTTCCCCGAAAGTCACAAGCAAAGGATATTTAGTGAAAAGCTTATCATAATTATCCCTGAGGATAACTCTGCCCGGCACTTCAGGTGAGTTTTCCGACCAGACCGGTGCGACAGGTTCCACATTAAGAACCGATGTGGGTGTTTCATTATACAGGAACTTGTTATAGCTGAATGATGCATCCTGATAATTTCTTTTCAGCCATCCGTGGAGTTCTTCCCTCAGGTTGTCGGCTTTATTACAGGTTTCACAAACATTCCTGAGTATCTTCCTTGCAGCCATGAAATTATCCTTTCGGATCGGATGAAGCACCTTTGTCAGTTCCTCAGTTATTTTTTCCACCGAAGCTTCTTTGACATCCTCATGACACCTGCAGGTCCTTTCGTCAATTATCTTAACAAGGGCATCCCTTTCTATCCTGATGGGATCCTGGAACATATCCCAGGCCTTCTTCCTGGCTTCCTTCGCTTCAGCTTCAGCCTCCGAAGCGATCTTATCCGCTTCCTCTGCTGTAGCAATCTGCTGTTCAATGATCCACTCCCTCATTTTCCTTATCGGATCAAATTCCTCTTCCCATCTAAGCCTTTCTTCACTCTTATATCTTTCATGGGACCCTGATGTCGAATGACCAAGCGGTTGAGTGACTTCTTCAACATGGAAAACTACAGGAACGTGATCTCTCCTGCAAATTTCAATCCCTTCCTTATACAACATGATCAGACCAGGGTAATCCCAGCCTTTGCCCTTAAAGATCCTTATACCCGGGCGGCCGGACTCCTGTTCAAAACCTTTGAGAATATCAGAAATACTGCCCTTTGTGGTCTGGTATTTTTTCGGGACAGAAATGCCATATCCGTCATCATATACAGAGAGGGCCATCGGCACCTGCAGTACACCAGATGCATTTATTGTTTCCCAGAAGTGCCCTTCAGATGTGCTCGCATCACCGATGGATCCGAAGGCAACTTCATTACCTTTATCCGAAAGGGTTGTATATCCATGAAGATCCTTATTCTGCCTGAAAAGCTTTGATGCATATGCCAGTCCGAGTAATCGTGGCATCTGACCTGCTGTGGGTGATATGTCGGATGATGAGTTTTTTTGCCGGGTAAGATCTCTCCATGTACCGTCGGGATTAATATTCGGAACTGAGAAGTGATTATTAAAGACCCTCCCTCCGCTTCCGGGATTTATTTCCCTGTCGGTGTTACCGTAAAGCTGATGAAAGAACTGAACCGGATCATAAAGTTTCATTGCCATCATCCAGGTCTGGTCCCTGTAGTATCCCGACCGCCAGTCACCTTCCCTGAATTGCTTTGCCAGTGCTATCTGAATTATTTCCTTACCATCGCCGAAGATCCCGAATTTTGCTCTTCCCGACAGGACTTCACGACGGCCTATGATGCTCAGATTACGGCTGACATGTGCCAGGCGGAAATCCGCAAGTACCTCATCACGGTTTAAGCCAGTTTTTGTTAATATATTATCCTGATTCATTATATAATAATTTTTAATTTAACCCGGAATTCAGTCATTAAACAAATATTCAGGGCTGTTGTTTAATTAAAAGAAAAGAAATGATGATTATCTTTGAATCATGTTCATAAAACTACTAATAATAAGTCTTCTTTTCATCGGTATTGCAGTTTCCGGACTGGCCGTCAGGATTTTGCTGAAACCCGGAGGCAGATTTCCCGAAACACATATCGGGAGAAATAAATCGATGCGAAAGCTTGGCATCAGTTGTGCACAGAAAACGGATATCGGGTGTAAGGCAACGGATCCACAGACATGCGTGGATTGTA
>CAYPHL010000091.1:0-15203 GCA_964410385.1 uncultured Rikenellaceae bacterium
TCTGTTATTTCAGATACCGGGATGTCGTTCTGAATATTAACGTTGTACTTTAGATCGGTAAACTCACGTCCTCTTTCTTCCAGAAGCCAGTGGGCCAGGTCCAGATATCTTTCTTTACCTGTGACATGAAACAGTTTAACAAGTGCAAGTTCAATTTCTTCATGTCCCGGCACCCAGTGCTTTTTCCCCGGGCCAAATGTTCTGTCGAGGTAATCAGCAAATTTTATTCCGACATCAAGAAAGGTGGTTTTACCTGTAATCCTGTAATGGGCAATTGCAGCTTCAATCATATGTCCCCCACAATACATTTCATGCATTCCGATATCTGTCCATCGCTTGTCGGGATGATCCAGGGTATAATATGTGTTAATATAACCATCGGATAGCTGTGATCTGGCAACAAGATCTATCCAGTAGTCAAGTAAATCCTCCAGTTCTTTGTCTCTTGTAATTGACAAAGCATATGCCATTCCTTCCATGGCCTTATAAACATCAGAATCATCAAAATAGATCCCTTCGTGTGATCCCGTTTTTAAACCGGCAGCTTTTTCAAAATTGCTGATTCTTTTTGTAGAATCTCTCATCTGGGCTATACAGGTCAAAAGGGTTTTATCGTAATATGCTTTTATTCTGGGAGTCCAGAAGCTGTCTGAAATTTTTACCCTGGAGAATTCTACCGGTTCCGACTTGTTAAGATTATCCTGTGACTCTGCAATTATTGTCAGTGACAAAGCAAGACAGATCATTGATGTTTTTATGAATGGCTTCATAATAAATCATTAAAAATTTTCTGTTAAACTAAAAGAGGCAACCATTGGTTGTCAGAGCAACAGTTGCCTCATATTTTTTTCTTATTCTACGGCCTTCGGGGCAGATTAACAGTCGGGAATTGTGCTATTCTGAGTGTAGTACAGCCATAGGGAATCAGAATTATTTCCTCCTCAAACCTTTCTGGTATTCTTGGAGGGTTCGCCGGTGCCGGTATTTTACCGGCAGAACCTCTCTCAATTTGCCAGAATGGTAATCTTCTGGCCTTTACCCTTAGACTTACAGGAGCATTCTCAAGATTCCATGGATTCCCGGATATGTTATCCTTGTATTCAATTTTCAGATTATTATTATTTATTTCTGATGATATTATACCATAATTCCATGGCGATTTGGGATATACCTCCCAGAATGAGTCAGGAAATTTTGAAGTTTTTACTTCGCGCCATTCTTCCTCTATTTTCAGAGCATATACAAGTGGTCCGCGTTCAATTCCCAGTGACGTTTCATACCAGTTACTGTAGCGGAATTCCATATTAAGATTTAAGTCCACGACGTCTCCCTGATTCCATTCACGATCAATCACCAGAATATTATTGACAGGATTTGAGGCGAATTCTTTGCCGTTAATTTTGACTGAAGAATTATTACACCACAGCGGGATCCTTAAGTGAAGAGGAAATTTTACACTGTTCCCGGTCTTAAACGTAAACTTGATTTTTTCCTTAAAAGGGTAATCAGTATCCTCTGTAATTGTAACTGTCTCACCGGAAGCCACTTTAGCAGTTACCTCCGAGGGTCCGTAGACAAGCGCTGCCAGACCATTATCCGCGGTTGCATACCAGAGATTCTGAATGAATTTTGGCCAGCCCTGGTGCATATTTGTCAGACAGCACGGATATCCGGTCGTTGTGCCAAATACCAGGTGTGCATTATTGTCATTGAAAAAATTACGTGTTTCATCCGTGATAAGGACCTGGTTTACCTGCTGGAAATACTGTTTCCGCATATAATCGTCAGTTGATTGAGTCGGGATGACATTGTACGCGATCTTTTCAAGGTAATCGGCATAAAAAACATCACCGGTAATCGGTAATATGCTTTCAAAGCTGAACATCATTTCCACCGCTGAGCATAGTTCTGAACCCTGTGTCGGATCATTTCCATGGATCCTTTCATCCCCGCCATACATGCCATTTACAAATCCGTGAACCTCTTTTAGCGAAGTAAGACCGGATTTCACCGCATCAGGGTATTTTTTATCAGGGTGCTGCTGATAATAAATTACCGGGGCTTTAAGACCCTGGGCAATATTTACACAGTGCTGATCAGGCATAGGATTTGTTTGTCTGAAAACATTACCGGAATATGCTGCAGTCCAGTCATAAGTTTGTTTGTGAATGGTCTCGGCAAGATTAAGAAGGAATTTTTCTTTGGTTATATTATATAACCAGTAAACTACTGCCAGATTATCAGCACCTCTGCGGTTACCCCAGAATGTCCAGTTTCCAAGAGGATATTTTGGGAGATTTTCATTCTGATATTTGAAATACCGGAGAAGAAGGTCTATAATCCTTTGATCCCGGGTTGCAGTATAATATTGCTGAAAAACTTTAAGCATAACCATTTTTGGCCACCAGTCTTCGCGGTTACCCTGCTGGGTTCCCGGAATTACTTTATATCCCTCCGGAAGCGGTAAAGGTCCAAAATATCCGTCAGCTCTCTGGTTCTTTATACTCCATTCGATCCATTTCTGAGCCTTTTCCTTCATTTCAGGATCATCCAGCTGATAGGCGAGAGGGATCAGTCCGTCAATCCAGTACGGTCCTCTTTCCCAGCCGTCACCTGTTCCCCCGAGCCAGCCGTTATTGTCTCCACAAACTAGGCTGTAGACCTTGTCAAGATTTCCGGTCAGACCGTCACGCTGGAGCCTCAGCATTTCGAGGAGCATCCCTTTCGGTTTGATTGACCCTAAGGGCAAAGCAGTGTAAGGCTGTGCAACTAATGGAGCCTGATTCGTTATATAATGCGAATTACGCGGATCCTTTGAATTTGTCATATTAACAAATAATAAAAGAATAAGAAAAGAAATAAATGTCTTTTTCATTTTATTGCTTTTAAAGTTTTATTTTAATCTTCCCCAGAGATCCGGAATTCTTTATCATTTTACCGTTAATGAAAACAGATAGTCCTTTACCTTTATTATATCTGGAACCATCCTTATCCCAGACGATAGTCAGGTTTTTATTGTGATATCTGATATGATCGAGACAAAACCAGTCCCAGTGATCCTGGGGAACCAGAGGATCTATGACAAGTTCATCATTCATTGACGGGATAAGTCCGACAAGATCGCTTATTATTATATCACAGAATTCCGAATGATTATAATCTTTACCTCTTTCTTTTGGCTGTGAATTCTGGCTGACTTTCATGGTCCTTGCAATCCAGTCACCTGTGAAAGGATTAATATTTTCATCTATCCAGCACAGTTTGGTTCCCTGATCATTTATCCTCCTGTGGCTGTTGGAATATGTTTCAAGAAGTTGAACAAAATCGGATTTTGTTATTATTTCCTGATCGTAATTTCTTAAGAGATTAGCCATGGCTTTTAATGTTATTGAAGTGGAAAATGGCCAGCTCGGACCGTTCCACTGGCATGCATGCCCTTCATATACCACCCTGAACTCCGGATGACTTTGTTCAGCAGTTGTTGGTCCGTAAGGTGCTTTAAACCCCTTTTCACTTATGAGGAATTTCCAGGCAACTGAATGTTTATCTTCAGGTATGCTGAAATACCAGGGAGTATAACCGTGCAGTTCCCTGGCATCAATCAGACCTGATTCATTTCTTGTTCTGCCAATAAAAGTTGCAATCTGGCGGTTATCTTTAAGAATTTTAAGCTCTGAAGAATCCAGGGGGAGGGTCTTGAAGAACGTGTCTCCCTCATCCCAGAGTTTGGTTATAATCAAGGATTGTAGTTTTTCTGCTTTAGCGGTATACTCATTCTCCAGTTTTTTATTCCCGGAAATTGAAGCTATTTCTGCAATTGCCCTTGCATCTCCGTACATATAAGAATTAATAGTGGCCCGTTTTCCCGATCCTCCGATAGAAACCTCCATCCCGTCCCTGTCATCCACCTGCCAGAACAGACCATCGGTCAGGAGATGGCTTTTTTCCCATTCCTTGTAGTTGTTATCTAAATCAGGCAGGAGATCAGTTAATACAGTTTTATTTTTATGGACCTGTGCAAAGGCCAGTATCGAATTGGCTGCCCAGAAGCTGTATGACCGGAGAGCTCCGCCTCCTCTTAACCAGAAATAAGCATAGTCCTGCAGATATTTCTGATCGTGAAGCCAGCGGCCTTCATATAAATGATGACCTGCCGGACAATTAATTGTGTTATGTTTTCCGGCCCATGGAACATCCGGAAGGAATTCGGTTATTACAAAACCATCGGGAGTATTTTTAATATGTTTTCGGTATGTCCACCAACGGAAATAATATGTCTTTTCGAGCTCATGATCAGGGCAATTGAAATATGGGATATTCTGTTCAAGGAATTGTTCAGCCTGATCATTTGGATAGTACTGTTTATACAATTCCTCATCAATCTGATTGAATTCTGTTATCAGCGGGCTGAATTGCTCCCATTTAAGTATCAAAGGAGAAGCTGAATCAATTCCGTTTTTATCATTTTCCTTATTCCTGCAGGATGACAATATGACTCCAGTACAGAAAACGGCTGCTAAACCAAAAAGTAGTTTGTTTTTCACAACAGGGATGATTATATGTTAACCTGATTTTTCTTGATACTGAATTTTCTAATCAATCAGTGAACACTCTGACGTATGTAGCCTTTCTCGGTACCCAGACCTGCATCTGACCTTTACCCCGGTTTGCCCAGGAATAATATGGGATTGCGGTTATACCCTTCATTTCGGTATTGATTTTTGATCCGTCTGAAGATACTGTTGCAACCGGAGTTTGTGCTTTCAAAATTACAACTCCATTTAAAAGATCGGATTTGAATTCGCTGGTAAAGGTTACATTGTCAGGGACTATAATATTCATTGCTTTACCGTTATTGTCAGGATGTTCAAAGCAATAAACCAGAGGACCTCTTTGCAGGGCAACACGATTCCTGTTTTCTTTTACATCGTCTATTGCTATTATTCTTCTTACCGGCATGGGCAGGTCAAGAATAATTACATCGCCTTTTTTCCATTTTTTACTGATTACAGCATACCCGTTAACCATCTTATATTCTGCAGGGGAACCGTTAAGTAATAATGAGAATTCAGAATTTGAATGATCAGCATACCTGTATGTATTTCCAGGAACAGGCTGGTTATTAGCCCATCCCGGGATCCTTACATGCATGTCAAATTCTGTCTGCCTGTCAGGATTAACCGAGATTTGTACTTTCCCGTTCCAGGGATATTCGGTTGTTTGTTTTACATTTACATTCCTGTTTTTAAGGGTGAATGTACCGGAACTACCAATAAATAAATTTATCCATAATGAATTATTTGATTTTGCATATATATAATCACCCACTGATTCCACAAGACGGGCAATATTGGAGGGGCAACATGCTGTTCCAAACCATTCACTTCTTGCATGAGTCCCGGATGAAGCTAAGGGATTTCCATAGAAGAACAGATCACCTTTAAGAGAAAGGCCGTCCAGTGCTCCGTTATATAGGCTTCTTTCCAGTACATCGACATATTTACTTTCTCCGGTGAGAAGATTCATCCGCTCATTCCAGAATACCATTCCCACTGAAGCGCATGTTTCACAATAGGCTTGCTCATTGGGCAGATCGTAATCGATGCTGAATCCTTCATTCCTGCCAGAAGAACCGATTCCTCCTGTTATATACATATTTCTGTAAACAACATCTTCCCAAACAGTTTTCATCGCCTTCATATAACCAGAGTCATTTTTTGCTGCTGCCACATCAGCCGCTCCTGTGTATAAGTACATCGCACGGACAGCATGTCCTGTGATCTGGCTTTGTTCTTTAACAGGGTACCTGTCCTGGTTATAATCAGGATCATTTCTTCCGGCACTGACGAAATGTCCATTTCCTCTTTGTTGCAGGAACCAGTCGGATAATTCGAGATACCTTTTGTCTCCGGTTGTATAATAAAGTTTTACCAGTGCAAGTTCAATCTCCTGGTGCCCCGGAACCCATGGCCTGTTCTGAAGTCTGAAAGTTTCATCAATGTGGTTGGCAAATCGTATCGCGACATCAAGTAATTTCCTTTTTCCTGTCGTATTAAAATATGCAACAGCTGCTTCAATCAGATGACCGGCACAGTATGCTTCATGTCTGTGCATATCTGTCCATCTATTATTCAGACCTTCGAGTGTATAATATGTAAATAAATATCCATCCGGCAACTGTGCTGCAGCAATTTTATCGATCCATTCGTCAGCTTTATTTTCCAGATCCTTATCGGGATGATTTTTTAATGAATATGCTATGGCTTCCAGTGCTTTATAAACATCTGAATCATCATAATAAATTCCCTGATGCTTTTCACCTTTTTTGGCTGCAACTTTCTCAAAATTCCTGATGCGTGCTGTTTTTACTTCCGTCTGGTCAATACAAACGGGAATTGTCACTTTACTCACAGAATAAATACGGGGTTTCCAGAAATTGTCTTCGATAACCACTTGCGAGAAACTGACAGGTTCCATCTTCCGGACCGGGATTTGGGCTGACAAATCCGGGAGGAAAAGAAGAAAAGCGGCGAGTGTTAAAAGATAAGTGGATTTTTTCATGATTAATAATTTTAAAGATCAGAATATAAATATATTACTGGTTCAGAAAATCTGCAGTAAATTATTTCAATTATTATTTGTCAAGACAAAACTGCTTCAGCTGTTTGAAGCTGAAGCAGCCATGCTTGTACTAGTTTGCGGAAGTAAAAAAAACTTACTTCGTATAATCCGGATTCTGCTGGTAATTTGGATTTGCATCAAGGAATGATTGAGGATAAGGGAATACATTAATCTTATCACCCTGAGGTTTATGAGACAACCAGCTTTTTGTTGAATAGGTACCAAACCTTATCATATCCCTGCGTCTTGTCCATTCGCATGCGAACTCATAACCAAGTTCATCATAGAAGCCGCCATATTGTACAACGGTTTGATCACCAGGTTCCGATATCACATAATTGTCAACATAACCATATTGATATTTCGAATTTCCGGACAGTTGTGCACCTGTGACAGTAGCTTTGGCAGGATTATTTTTGAATGCTCTTTGTCTGACCTGTGTTACTATGTCAGCAGCAGCATCTGCCTGACCTGTTCTGAGAAGGCATTCTGCTTTCATCATAAGAACATGGGCATAGCGGAAGAAAGGAATATCATTATTCATTGGATTTGTTGCTCCCATCTCAGGTTTGTACTTTATAATCCTGTATCCTTCATTTTCAGGGGTATACAATCCATTTGCAACTTCTTTTGTATAGTCAAGTTGCTGTCCGGCCTTGTCATATACGCATTTTAAAGGTGTAACCCCATCTGCTGCAAATTGCGGCCCATGTTCCCAGGTATCATCGATACGTGAGTCTTCCGGATCATAAGTGTCAATAAACTGTGGAATAGCTTTTATAGCACCCGCACCATAAGGGGTCGTTCTCAGGTTATATTTCAGTTTTGAAGAAGCATGCAAAGTCGAATTTATATATACATTTGAACCGTTTATTTCGTCCATTGGAATTGCAAAAACCGTTTCAACGGAGTTCTCATTATTCGCTTTAAAACAATCACCATATTTTGGCTCAAGTATGTATTTCCCAGAAGCAATAATGTCATTACATTCCGTAAGGCATTTGTTCCATTCGGGCGTACCGGTATAGACTTCAGCATTAAGATAAAGTGTTGCCAGCAAAGCTTTGGCAGCCCATTTATTAAATCGGCCATACATCATTTTATTATTATCAGTACTCAGTTTATCAAGAGAAGCAACGATGTCAGCAACAATTGCATCATATATGGTTTTCCTTGGAGTGGAACCCGGCAATTCCTGGGATACATCAGTAACAAATGGAGCATCACCGAAATTATCAATTACCTGCCAGTAATAAAATGCCCTTGCAACTTTCATCTCTGCGATCAGTGATTCCTTGCTTAACCCTGTAGGAACAGGCACAGCATCAGTCTCAAGTTGATCAATTATTCTGTTTGCATGAATTACACCGCTGTAAAACAGGCTCCACATGCTGCTAACCTGCGTAGCTTCCGCATTCCATGTATGCAAGTGCATTTTCTTATAAATACCTCCGTCGTCCCAGCCGGATGCATTAGCCGGTAGACAGGTGATATCTGTAGTAATATCGAGCATGATGTGCCCCCTGTTATAATAACCCCGCAGATTTGAATATACGGGGCCTATCACTGCATATATTTCATTAGCAGTGTAAATGTAGGAATCTGAAGTTAAATCAGAATATACTTCTTCTGTCAGGTCATTACAACTAATAACTGTCAGTACCAGAATCGATAATATGAACTTAATATATCTTTTCATCATTCTTATTTTTTAAAATTAAAATCTTACTGAAACCCCTAATGTATATTCCCTTGCGTTGGGGTACCTGTCTCTTTCATCGTTGCCGGGGTAAAGACCGGTACTGTTCACCTCAGGATCAATACCACTATATCCTGTAAATGTAAACATATTATATCCTGATAAATAGATCCTTAAAAACTTAACAGGTCCGCTTTTAAAATCAAGGTTGTATCCGAGGTCTATATTTCCTATTTTCCAATAATCGCCATTCTCTATGTAATAACTCACATACTGAAGTTCCTGTGAATCAGACAAAGGTCTTTTATTATAGATTTTATCATAAGTGTTTTTCATTACATTTCCTCTTGTGAGACTTATAGGCACACTGAAAAACATATTCATGAAATTAAGGATCTGAAAACCAAAGGCACCGTTCATGGTAACATTCAGATCAAACTTGTTATAAGTGAGTGAGTTTGTCCAGCTCAGATAATGTTTTGGCAGTCCGTTACCCAGAACTTTCTTATCAGTAGGCTGCTGATTTGCAATTGGTTTAGGATTTCCGTCTGCACCTTCAATGATCCATCTGCCATTCTCGTCAATATCAATTGATTTATAACCCCAGAAATTACCAATCGGCTGACCTTCCTCCACTCTGTGGGTAGTTGTCTGGATGGGTTCTCCGGTGGAACCTGTATAAAAATATCCGCTTTTAAGCTGGAACTGGTCACTTGACAACGATACTAATGTATTCTTGTTTGTCGAGTAATTTATAATTGAGTTCCAGTTAAATGACGATGTTTTAACGGGATTTGCGGTTATTTGTATTTCCAGACCTTTGTTTTCCATCGTTCCGGCATTAGCAAAAATAGTACTGTAAAGGTATGGGGGATTTGCTACGTTATAATTCCATAGCAAGTCCTTGGTAGTGCGCTTATACAGATCGATCATACCGAACAATCTGTTATCGAAGACGCCAAGTTCAAATCCAAGGTTAATTTCTTCTTTTCTTTCCCACCCTAAACCCGGGTTATTATTTGATGAAGGATTAATGACAGAGATCCATGATCCGTTATAAAGGATTTTGTTTCCATATGAAAGCCTGCTGAGGGACTGGTAGGAGCTTGACGGAACAGTACCTGTAACACCAAGTCCGCCTCTGATCTTCATCGCACTAATGACCGGTACATTTTCCATGAAAGATTCACGAATAATATTCCAGCCGGCAGAAACAGATGGAAATGCTCCCCACTTATTGTCTTCTCCAAATTTGGTTGAACCCTCATACCTGATACTTGCCATTAAAAGATACTTTTCAGCATAATTGTAATTTGCACGGGCAAAATAACTGATAAGCTTCGATGATGACTTGTTTGAACTCATCCCTGCAAGTCCTGATGTCCGGGCTGTACCGAGAGAAAGATTATTGTAGGAATACAGATCGCTGGGGAAGTTATAGTTATTTGCGCTGAAGCTCTCACTGGTCTCTTTATTATAAGTATAACCACCCAGTAAAGTAAGGTTATGTCTGCCTAATGATCTCAGATATGTGGCAGTCAATTCCAGCAGATCTTCAGTTGATTCTCCGGTGCTTTTGGCGGCATAGCCTTTTCTGTTACTCAGAATACTCTGGACATTTTTTGATGTTTCGTAATAGCCGCTGTTGCTCCTGTAAAGATTCCGTGATCCAAGTGCTTTAAAAGTAAGTCCTTTTATGGGTGAATATGTAATAGTACCGAAAGGTCTGATATTGGTTATATGTATTTGTCCGTCAGTTTCCATAATAAGGGATACAGGATTCCTGTAATTATTGTCCAGATGTTCTGTCCAGTTTCCATTTGCATCCTTTACAGGGTCAGTCGGGTTATAAATTAAAGCATATCTGTAAACATCAGCTCTCCAGCTGGAACCGCTGGCACCTGAAAAGAATTTCTGATCATAACCCATGATATTGGCATTTATTTTGACTTTCCCGTCAAACATGATGTGATTTGCCTCAATTCGGGTATTGAATAAATTGTTATCTGATTTCAGCATTAACCCCTGAAGCGCTTTGTAATTGAAATTGACAATATAATTACTGTTAGATGATCCCCCTTTCATGCTGACGTTATGGGTATGTGAAAGTGGAGTTCTGAAAATCTCATCCATCCAGTTAGTGTTTGATCCGTAATTGAATGCCCCGGGTTTACCCTGAGCTGCAAGGTCTTTAATATCCTCTGCATCCATCATTTCAAGTTGCTTTGTAATAACCTGAGTAGTTATATAACTGTTCCATTCGATGGTTGAGGGCATTTCAGTCCTTACTTTCCTGGTGGTTATCAGGACAACGCCATTAGTTCCGCGTGTTCCGTAGATTGCGGCAGCTGATCCGTCTTTCAGAATATCGATTGACTCTATATCTTCCGGGGCAACATCTTTCAGACTTCCCGGAACCCCGTCAATAACTACAAGTGGCTGAGTTCCTGATGCCAGAGTTGTGACACCTCTCAACAGGATCTGCGATGTAGCAGTCGGATCTGCAGACGGATTTATGATGCTCACACCTGCTACCTGACCTTTTATTAATTGTGCAGCATCTTTAATTGATCCTTTTAAAAAGTCATCAGATTTGACGCTTGAAACAGCACTTGTAAGCTCAAGCTTTTTCTGGGTCCCATATCCAACTACCACTACCTCTTCGAGACCTACAGTTTCACTGACAAGAGAAACATTTATTGTTGTCCTACCTTGTAACGGAACTTCCTGGCTTACATACCCTATAAACGAATATACCAATGTTGAATTCCTGTCACTGACGGATAATGAATAATTACCGTCAATATCACTCATAGTACCAAAGGAGGTTCCTTTAATCACGATATTAACTCCAGGCATTACTTCTCCTGTCTGGCTGTCGGTAATTCTTCCTGTTATAGTCTGTTGTTGAACAGAATTAATCTCTTCCGTTTCTTTTGTTAAAAAATCCGGGGCAAGAATTATTTTCCGGTCTATGATGGTATATTTTACATCTGTCCCGGCAAACAAATTATCAAGTATTATATTGATAGACTGATCATTTGCATCGATACTGACTTTACGTTCTGTATCCAGAAGCTTTTCATTGTATAGAAAGTAAAATTCACTTTCTACTTCAATATTATCAAGAACCTTTATAAGTTCTGTATTCGAATAGTCCAACGAAAGCTTGGTTTTCTGCGCATAAGAGTCTACGGAATACGCCTGCAGTATCCCTAAAATCAAAAGAAAAGCAGCATTACGCATAATCATAAAGGTTTTTTTCAGAGAAGGGTAGAAGAACTCCCTGAAGGTTTCTTCATTTTTCATAAATTTGTAAGGTTTTAAGTTAAAAAATATCAATCAGATGTTTTTTGGGAAATCGTTGGCGCGATTTCCTTTTTTTTTACTCTTTTTTTTCAAGGGCTGTGGATAGGTTTCATAGATAATGATTTAAGGGTTATTTTGTTTATTTTTTTTATAAATAGTGACCTCCTCTTTATTGACAGTCCCATCAGACAACAGGCTACGCTTTGAAATCTGGAACCTGATTGGGGAGGTCATCGATAGAAACTTCATAACATCTTCAAGTGAATCATCTTTAAAAGTGCCCCTGAAGGAGTATTTCTCAAGCTCTTTATCGGCAATATTGATCTTTACATTGTACCATCGTTCAATTCTTCTTGCCACTTCTGCCATCGGATCTCCTCTGAAGACCAGCTTCCCTTCTGTCCAGGCATTGTATTTCTCAGGATCCACAACAGATTTTTGGGTTTTGCCCTGATTACATACCAGTCTCTCCGACGGCATAAGCAATACCTTTTCTTCTGAAATGCTGCTCTGATATTCAACCTTACCCGAACTAAGTACTACCTCTATATATTTTTCAGAAGGATATGCACTTATATTAAAGCTTGTCCCCAACACTCTGACAAAAGAACTGCCTGCAGAAATCTCAAAAGGATGTTCTTCATCTTTACTTACCTCAAACCAGGCTTCACCTTCGAGCTTAACTTTACGGTCAGAAGTGAAAGGGACCGAATAATCGAGACGTGATCCGCTGTTAAGCATCCCCTTCGTCCCGTCAGGAAGATTAAATGATACCCGGGAACCCATCGGAGCATAGATCTGCATGCCAACATTTTCTTCTGTAAATGCCTTTTTGCTTTGTGCTAAATGGTTATAAATCAGCCCTCCGGCTATTATCAGTGGTATAAGCAGAACTGCCGCCGCCTTAATGTAAATATTAATAAGCCTCTGCATCGGCTTCCGGGCTTTCCCGGTTTCATTCTTCCTGATCAAATGATGGATCCTGTCAAGCAAAGGATTCAAATCAATTCCGGAAGAGGCTTCCTTTTTAATGAATAAGTTCCACTCTTTCTCCAGACAGTTTCGCAGGTAAAGATTTGATTCTCCATCAGAAAGGAGAGATTCTACAAATACTTTTTCACTGCCATCGGCTACACCCTTAATGTAGCGATCGATTTTATCTATTTCGTCCTGTTTCAAATGATAAAAATTCTGTTTTGTTTTATGTTATATCCATAAGTCAGTTAAATCTCATATAAAAATCCAATTATTTTTTTTAGTACAGACTGAAGATGGAAGTCCGAAGAAGGAACATAAATGACAAAAGTTAAAAGAAATCCAATCACGGGAGATTGATGGAGACAGTGGAAAAGATGAAGATTTAGCTTAACAGGTTTGAAAATGTGATAAAGAAAATATTCTTAGGAAAGTGTACCAATATAATTGAACCGCTAATTTATTTCGATCGTGTTTTTTACTTTAATTAGTTTGCTGTTTTTTGCATATGCTTTTTTCCTGACTTCAAAATCTTTTTCAACAAATTCAATCACACTATTATCCGGTATTTTGTCTGCCAAGTCAGGATTTTCAATTATTTTACGTATTAAATCAAAGGTCAATCCGATGTTCCTTTTTACGATTTCCCTATTTGTCATTTCTTTAATCCTTTGATATATCTTTGTTTGTAATACAAAGTACAAATCATAATAGCTATAACAAATACATAGAAAAAAACAGGACTAATACCAGATCTTCCTTCTGTAAACATCTGCGAATAAATTTCAGAGCTTCAGAAATATAATTATCCACTGTCCCGGAAGAAAGTTTCAGCTCCTCTGCGATCTCTTTTGATGGTTTACCTTCCAGCCGGCTCTTCCTGAAAATTTCCTTTTGTCTTTCAGGAAGCTTGTCAATGAGCTGCTGAACCCTGCTAAGTACAGAACTGTAGTCAATTCCGTCCTGCATCCCGATAGATGTCAGAGGATTTTCATAAATCGTATCTGTAATGAACTTCTCCATATACTTCCTCTTCCTGAAAAGTTTGCAGATATCGTTGTATGCAATAGTAAAAAGGTAGGATTTGAATGATAATTCCTTGTTAAGCTGCTTGTGATTCTCCCATAGTTTAATGAAAACCGACTGGACCAGCTCTTCAGCTTCAGATGCAGATCTCAGATATTTTAGTCCAAAGGAATACAGCTTAACCGAATACTTTTCATAAAGCAGATCGAAAGCTTCAACATCTCCTTTCTGAAGCTTTTTTACAAGTTCGGTATCGTTTATAAGCTGATCCAATGAAATTTTTTTTGTAAAAATACACTAATATCCGACTTAATGAAAAAGTTGATTTCACGAGATCACAGTTGCTGCCGAACCAGTCATCATATTTTCACAAACCATTTCCTGCGATTCATGAAAGCCAGGACCATCCACCACAATATAACATGACATAAACCATAAACAAGTGATGCATTTGCTTTGCTCATAACAGGTATTAATCCCTGTTCATAGATATACATGCTCAGGCTCATACTTTCGCCGCTGTGAGTAACACTGATCCAGTTAAGGGTGGAGGAGAATAATTGTGAAGCACACCAGGCTATTATTGCATTGCTGCCAAAATGAATAAAAGGAACAAGGCCCTTGCGATGCCCGAGGACATCGATCCGCCAATAGGCAAAAGCTAAAAATAGCAATCCGAGTCCTGATGTATAAATAGCAAAACTCGGGGTCCATAAATTCTGGGAGAAGGGTATCCAATAAACAATGAAAAGCCCAATAATTGTCAGTAAGGTCCCTGCTGAGAAAATTCTTACGGTTCTGTCCAGTGGTTGCCTGTCTGATAAGAGACAGGCTCCCGCCTGATACCCGATAAGTGTATTGCATGTAGCTGAGATCGTTCCTGCAAGACTTTTTAGTTCAACCTCATTCGGACGCCACATGAAAGGTCCCATGATAAGCTTATCAAACCACCGGCCGAAATTATTATCCCATGACCATGGATCAGGTCCCTTACCAGGGTAGGGAACAATTGTCATAAGAGCCCAGTAAGCCAGTAAGAGAATAATAATAAATGTTATCTGCCCCTTTTGTCTGAAGTTCAGTACGATCAGTGATGTGAAAAGGTAGCAGAGTGCAATACGTTGCAGAACACCCATTATTCTCCATGTCCCGAAATTGAACTTGGGGTAGATGTTGAGAAGCATCCCCAGTGCAAATAATATTATTGTCCTGATTATAACCTTTTTATAGATGAGACTCTTCCCTCCGTCTGCCTGGCGGAGTCGGGCAAATGAAAAAGGCATCGCTACTCCGACAATAAAAAGGAAGAAGGGAAAAACCCAGTCGGTTGGTGTGATCTCGTAACCGCTGCCATGAGCCAGAGGTCCGTATGCATTTTCGAATATACCCTGGTTATTTACCAGGATCATGAACGCTATGGTTGCTCCGCGGAAAACATCGAGTGATAATAAACGGGCTGATTTATTCATCTTTTTAAAGATTCAACTTCCTCAATCATGATCTGATAGTTACGTAAGGTGAGATCTGAAATATTTCTTCCGTAAGGTGATGCCGTGGGCATTAACACAAATCC
>CAYPHL010000091.1:15303-16774 GCA_964410385.1 uncultured Rikenellaceae bacterium
AGCTGAAGGAACAGCTTCACATCCTCAGTGTTCTTAAGTAAAGGTTCTGTGATCCATACAGTATCTATATCCCTGTCACGGCGTGAGGTACTTATAAGTAATTTGTTTCCAATATTATATGTCAGCTTTGTGAACCGGCTATTCTCTGTTTCCCTGGTTTTTTCATCGACAAACTGTTCTTTTAAAACAGTTTTACTTCCTGCCCAGGAAAGGTGGGACTGTGCTCTGACAGGGCTGACCATTCTAATTATATCGGTCTGATCTTCCGCCAGTTTCAATAATGGCTGCCATGAGGGTGAATTGTAGATATTGTACGGATCAGGATCATCAGGGGATACCGAAAATCCTCCGATCTCATAAAAGCTTACAGGCGGACGGTCGACATTCCTGCCTTCAAGTGTTGCAATGAGTCTTTCACGCCTTGTCATTTCACAGGGCAAAATACGGCTTATTTGTCTGCCATTTGCCCCTGGTGAAATCAGGGAAGGGTACCGGAGCATTTTTTTCTATTGAAATGCCTGACAGTTCAACTATTGCTGTCATTACTGCAGAATCATAAACATCAATGGGAGTGGGGCCTTCCGATCTTACTGCATTGATAAACTGGGTGAGCATGACATAATCAGTTCCTCCATGGGATTGCGAAGAAAGATCTTTCTGCCACCACTTATGATTATATTTTTCTTCGTAAGGTTTCCAGGGTTCCCATTGATGGTATTCCGGACTGATATCAGTAAGATATATCATACCTTTTTCTTCGTAGTAAACTCCTAAGGTTCCCTGAAGCATCCAGCGGTTTGAATAAGGCCTGGGCAATTGCATATCATAATTAATGACCAGTGTTTTACCCATTTTTGTCCTGAGGGTTGAAGTTACAATATCACCCTGTTTGTAGGTGAGATTGGCATTTGGGTGGTCATTTCCGAACTTCCTTTTAAAATACGCATTGATACCTTTTGAAGCTGAAGCTCTCGAATATATCTCTTCGAATGCATCGCCACGGTTTATATCCAGCCAGCTTATAACCGGTCCGACAGAATGTGTCGGATACTGGTCCCTGTTATATTTACGGAGATATTCTGCAGGCCACCGGTCCAGTCCGGTTTTACTGTCAAAGAACCAGTGATCGATACAATCGTGGGAATGGGCACAGTGACAATGAACGATTTCTCCCAGCATGCCTTGCCTTTTCATATTCAGCAGTGCAAGATTATCCTGCCTGAAGCTCCAGTTCTCAAGCATCATGAAGGGGATACCGGTCTTCTCGGAAGTCTCAACCAGTTTCCATGTATCATCAACTGTCAGTGCAGCAGGGACTTCACTGCCCGGATAAATCTTATGTTCCATGGCTTCAACGGCAATTGAGGAATGGGAATCCCAGTATGTCGCAATTATCACGGCATCAAGATCTTCCTTGTCCAGCATCTTTTTGTAGGCGTTCATATCTCCATAATAAACAGAGGGAGGTTTT
>CAYPHL010000092.1:0-16603 GCA_964410385.1 uncultured Rikenellaceae bacterium
AATCCGGTGGAGGCACTGAGATATGAATGATAAAACAGATTTTCAATTTATTAACTGAAAGGTATGTTTTTACAAGGGATTCTTAAGATTACGTTAAGGAATTTCAGGAACAATTTAATCACAACATTAATTAAGATCCTCGGATTGGCTGTCAGTATTACCGCAGTAATTATAATATGGTCATTTGTTATAAATGAAAACAGATATGACAGTGGAATTCCTGGCATCAAAAATATCTATCGGCTTGAAGCTCAGTGGGCAAGCATGCCCCCGTTTATCGGGCATATTATTGGTCAGAACCTGACTGATCAGGTCATTCCGGCAAGAATGAATTTCTGGACAGATGTCGGGGTACAGGTAGAAAATGGTCCATTCAATCTGCCGGACCTTGTTTTTGCAGACAGTACTTTTTTTACTGTTATCCCTATGAAATTCCTGGAAGGAGATCCTTTTAAAGCCCTTATCAGTCCATTTTCATTGGTTTTATCTGAAACAGTGGCTGAAAGACTGTTTGGCACGACTGATGCAATCGGCAAGATCGTAAGATTTGAAAATCAGTATGATTTTACTGTCACTGGCATAATAAAAGATAATCCTTACCTGCACCTGAAAATAGAAGTTGCAGCTTCTATTGTCAGTCTGGAAAAAATCAGAAGACCGGGTATCCTGCAGGAATATGACGGATGGAGCTATCCTACTTACCTGTTGCTGCCTGATAATGCAAGTGTTGGAGAAATTGAAGCACAAATTGGAGAACTACTGGGGAAATTTCATTACGATCAGAAGTTCCGGTTGAGGCCGTTTGATAAGATATATTATTCACCTGAAGTTGAAAACGAAAGCAATACAAAACATGGTAATTTATTATATAACAGGATACTGGTATCGGTTTCGGTTTTTATACTTCTTCTGGCAGCAATTAATTTTATTAATCTGACGATAGCCAATGCTGTGGCAAGATCAAAAGAAGTCAGCCTGAAAAAGCTTCAGGGTGCATCACGGATACAACTGATTCTGCAATTCCTGTTTGAAACGGTAATGTTTATTTTTCTTTCCTTATTAATAGCTTTCATATTCCTGTGGTTTTTTAATCCTGTTCTGAAAACACTGACAGAATTTTCAGTCCGTATCGGTGACTTCGCTACCCTCCGGAATTTTCTGATTCTTATTTCGGGATTATTCATTTTTATTTTAATTTCCGGGATCTATCCGAGTTTATATTTAAGTTCATATAGTTGTTTTACGGACAAGTCAGGTATCTCCGGATCCGGAAATCATATCGGGATTCGCAATGGGTTGATAGTATTCCAGAACCTGGTTTCGATTACTTTGATAATCTGTACTTTGATAACCAACAAGCAGTTTCAGTATATGAACAGGAAAGATCTGGGATTTGATATGAATAATGTTATTTTTCTTAAACTCAACCCCCAGATAAGAGGAAACATGGATCTGTTTAAAGAAAAATTGTTAAACCATCCGGAAATCATAAGTGCTTCATATTCAAGCAGGATTCCTGGCAACTATTGGGGATCATGGTGCTGCGTGAATATTGAAGGTAAAGAGAACAAATACTTTAATAATTACATAGACCCTGATTACCTGAAAACCCTGGGGATCAAAATAAAAGATGGACGGAATTTTTCCGCGGAAATTCCGGCAGATAATAAAGCAACTTATCTTATTAACGAAACAGCAATTAAAATTTACGATTTAAAAGATCCTGTCGGTCAGGTAATTGTCCCGGGGAATGGTATTAAGGGGCAGATAATAGGTATTATCAATGATTTTCACTACAGGGGCCTGATATATGAACAGACACCTTTGATCCTTTTCTATACTCCGGAATATAAAAACTATATCAATATTAAGCTTAATGGTAATAATATACCAGGAGCCCTTGAAAAAATAAGGGGGATTTGGGAAGAAATGTGTCCGGCATTCTCTTTCGAATATAAATTTCTGGACACTACATATGATCTGCAGTACAAATCAGAAAGGAAATTTGAAAGTCTTCTTTTTGCATTTGCATTGTTGGCTTTGTTCATAGCCTGTATTGGACTTTTCGGTCTTTCGGCATTCACTATTGAGCAGCGTTCAAAGGAAATCGGCATAAGGAAAGTGAATGGTGCCAGAACTCCAGAGATAATGGTTCTTCTCTCAAGGGATATTACAAAATGGGTAATAATAGCCTTAATTGTCGCCTGTCCGGTGTCATTGTTTGCCATGAATAAATGGCTTCAGAATTTTGCCTACAGGACAGAAATCAGCTGGTGGATATTTGCTATGGCCGGTCTGATCGCCCTTGGTATTTCTTTAGTGACTGTAGGCTTGCAGAGTTGGAGAGCAGCTACAAGGAATCCGGTTGAGGCATTGCGATATGAGTAACTTATTTAAAGACAATTAACCTGATATGAATTTTAAACAAATCCTCAGAAGCATTCTAAGCGACAGGGTGAATACGCTGGTTATTATAATCAGCCTTGCCGTGGGATTGGTGAGCATTAATCTTGTGGTTCTTTTCATCGGCCGGGAACTGGGTACTGACAATTTTCATAAAAACAGTGACCGGATATATGCACTGAAATGTGATGATCCATGGTTACCCGGTAAACAAATGTATCACTGCCGTTACGGATCGGCAGAATACATGAAGAACAATCTTGCAGGGGTAGAAGATTTTTGCCGGGTGAATAATTCCAATGCACTTAAGATAATTGCAGGTAATGAAGATTATTTTGATAATCCGAAGATTATCGGGGCATCAGAGAATTTCTTCAGATTTTTTTCATACAGGCTTCTGACAAATAATCCGGGAACAGCACTGGAAGCCAATAACAGCCTGGTAATCTCAACTGAGATCGCAAAAAAATACTTTGGTAATCAAGATCCGGTCGGAAGGATAATTACCCTGGTTTACCGGAATAAACCGGACGAGATGACAGTAACCGGTATATTCGAAAAGCCTGTTGAAAATACCCAGATCAATTTCGATATGGTTCGCCTTATAGGTGATGCCGACAGCCGCTGTTATATAAGGTTAGCCGAAAATACTGATCAGGTGGAAATGGAAAAACTTTTTGCGGAAAAGAAGGAAACTATTCCTGTTATTCATACCGGAGTACCCGGTTCATATTACCTTGAGCCCCTGAGGCTCGCGTATTTCGACACAACACGCCGTATGACTATTGAGAATAGCCGTGACAGAAGAGATCTGTGGATTGCCATGATTATCGGACTTATGATCATAGGAGTCGCTATATTTAACTACCTGGCAATACTTTCAAATAAATTTCACAGGAAAACAAAAGAACTTTATCTGCGGAGAATAAATGGCAGTTCTCTGCCAAACCTGATTTTCAGGTTTCTTCTCGAAAGTTCGGTAATTGTTATATTTTCTTTCATCCTGGGCCTGTTCCTGATGAATGACGGATTACATTTCTTTAATAACCTTACAGGTAGTAATATAACCAGGACATTCATTTTTAAACCCGGGCAAATTGCAATTCTGGCAGCAGTACTGGCTTTTTTAATACTGGTCACTTTCTTATTCATCTTTTATCTGACCCGTTCCTTTCTCGGCTTAAATCTTTTAAGGACAGATCAGGCTCATAAAATAAGGAGTATTCAGATTCCTGCCTTTAATGTCCTTCAGCTGGCAAGCTCAATGGCACTTATTATTAGTTCCATTGTCATTATCCGGCAGATGAATTTCATTACAAACAAACAGATCGGGTTGGATAAAGAGGTGATAGAGGTAAAAATACCCGCTCAGTATAAAGAAAAAGCAATAGTATTTAAGGATGAGCTGATGAAATACGGCTCGGTAAAAAATGTATCCGTGGTTGGGGCTTCTCCACTTCTGGAACATTTCCTTCTGGCTTTAAAATATCACGAGAATGGAGTTGAGAAACAATATTCTATTTCAGGATTCAGTGGTGATGAAAATTATCTTTCCGTGCTTGGAATTGAACTTATTGCCGGGGATGATTTCTCTGAAATCCTTTCTGCAAACGCCGATAAGTGTCTTATCAATGAATCATTTGCCAATCTCTTCCGGGATCAGGATCTGCTTGGTAAGGGAATCCCCGGAATGGAAGATAAGATCATTACAGGGATAGTTAAAGATTTTCATTATTCAGATCTCAAATCATTTGTGGAACCCGCTTTTATTTCATTCGATAATAAAGGAGGTCATCTTTTGGTGAAAGCATCAGATAACCAGATCCCTCAGGTCAGAGAGGCAATCTCTGATGTCTGGCAGAAGCTTATCCCTGATTACCCGGAAAATACTGAATCGACAGGTGACCGCTTTGAATGGTATCACCGGGAGAATGTCAACTTTAGAAAGCTTATCACAGCATGTTCAATCATTAATCTCTTCCTTTCAATGATCGGGCTCTTCGCTGTCTCATACCAGAAGACACTATCACGCACAAAAGAAATAGGTATTAGAAAAATAAATGGTGCAAAAACCTCTGATATTCTGAAAATGATCACTTCAGATTTTTTCAGGTGGACGATAATTGCGTTTTTTATTGCTGTCCCTGCTGCCTTGTATGCGATGTATAAATGGCTTGAAGACTATGCTTTTAAAACAGATTTAAGCTGGTGGATTTTTGCTCTGTCGGGCTTCCTGGTGCTTACAGTCTCACTGCTGACTGTCAGCTGGCAAAGCTGGCGGGCAGCAACTATGAATCCGGTGGAGGCATTGAGGTATGAATAATTATTATTGAAATTTAAAATATTAACAGATAAGATGATAAGAAACTACCTGAAAACCGCACTTCGGTTCCTCAAGAATAATAAAGTTTTTGCCGGTATTAATATAGCCGGACTATCCATCGCACTGGCGGCGTCATTTATTATTTTGCTTTATGTGATAAATGAGCTTAGCTATGAATCATGTCATAAAAACCGGAAAAATGTATACAGGGTACTTAATTATTATAAGGAATTCAAGCAGATTATGGCAGGGACCCCCTATATTCTTGCCTCCGCGCTTAAGGATGAATATCCCCAGGTAAAGAAAGCATGTACAGTACGGAATGTCGGTTTAGTATTTAAAATTAAGGATGAATCGGTGTCTGTGAGGCCGGCTAAGGCGGCAAGCTCTGATATATTTGATATTTTTACAATACCTTTTATTCATGGGGCGCCGGACCAGAAAATCCTGGACGAGAAAAATTCTGTAATTCTTTCCAGGGAACTGGCCGAAAGATTCTTCCCCGGAGAAAATCCTGTTGGTAAGGAAATAACTGGGATCATAAACAACATAGAAAACCTGTTTGTGATAAAGGGAGTTTTTGAAAACATTCCCGTTAATTCTGTCCTGAAGGCTGAGTGCTTTATAAGTAGCTGGTGGACCCTTGCACCCATCAATGAAACATTTAAAGTTGATAATGCAGATGTAAACTGGACATTTGATTTCTGGGACACCTGGATACTTCTTGCTGACGGGACTGATCCTGAAGAGTTCGGAAAGCAGTTCAGGGCATTTGAGAAAAAAAATATAAGCGAAAATCCTACCGTTGAATATTCACTTCAAAATCTTTCAGATGTCTATCTTGATTCTGAAAATGTGGCAAACACCGGATTGAAAGGGGATATTAAAAACGTAAGATTATTTTTGTTGATTGCTTTCCTGATCGTTCTGGTAGCCGCCATGAATTATATTATTCTTTCTACGGCCGTTTCATCTTCACGCGGAAGGGAAATCGGAGTACGAAAAACCTTTGGAGCTGAAAGCAAAAACATAAAAAGACAATTACTCAGCGAATCAATCCTGCTTGTTTTACTGGTATTGCCACTGGCCCTTCTGCTGGCCGGATCTGCCCTTCCGGCAGCCGGAAAACTGTTTCAGAAAAACCTTCTGATTATCCCCTCAAATATCTGGATCTATATCCTTGTCTATCTGGGCATAACTATATTAATAGGTTTCTTTTCAGGATTTTACACTTCATCTTACCTGTCGCATCTGGAAGTGATGAATATCCTGAAAAATCCTGTTCAGACAGGCAATAAAAGACAGCTTGTGAGATTAGCCCTTATGGTACTTCAGCTTATTATCTTCTGTACCTTTATCTCAAGTACCCTTATAATCCGTTCACAATATAATTATGCCCTTAACAGGGATCCGGGACATTATACGAAAGATATCCTGATAGTTGAACTTGGCAGGGGCTTTAAGGGATATTCATCATTTATAAACAATATAAGATCGAATCCGAATATTATTATGGCGGCAGGGGTAATGAATGGTCTTCCGATGCAGGGATCGATGTCATCAATGTATAGTAATTTCCAGAACCCCGAGACAAAAATTAAAGTTGAAGGTCTGGCAGTTGATTATAGTTTTATAAAGACCATGGGTATACCTGTACTGCTGGGACGTGAATTCTCGGAAGAGTATGGAAGCGATCTTACCAGCTCTGTAATTCTGAATGAAAAAGCTGTGAAAGAGCTGGGAATAACTGATCCAATAGGACAAAAACTGGGAGAAAGTAATATAATAGGTGTAGTGAAAGATTTTAATCTTCATTCGATCCATTCTGATATTCCACCTCTTTCGATACATATGACTGACAGGTATATTCAGCAGGTGGCAGTTCATTACAGGACAGGGATGGTGAACACAGTATTACCATTTATTGAAGCTGAATGGAAAAAAGCTGCGCCCGACAGACCTTTTATGTTTTCAACCATTGAGGACATAATAAAAAGTCTTTATTCATCCGAAAAAAATCTAAGCACGATTGTATCAATCTTTGCTCTGTTCACATTGTTGATCGCAGCTTTCGGATTGTTCGGACTTGTTCTTTTTGTCAGCAAATCACGGACAAAGGAAATAGGTATAAAAAAAGTATTCGGAAGCTCGGGAAAGTCAATAATCAGATCTTTCCTGAAATCAAACCTGATTCTTGTACTGATATCTTCATTGATTTCAATTCCTGTTACACTCTATTTCATGACTAAATGGTTAAATAATTTTTCCTTCAGAACATCAATTTCACCCTGGGTATTCATCATCTCCTTTTTTGTTTCAGCCCTGGTCGTAACTGCTACTGTATTTTTCCACTCGTATAAAGCTTCACGCACAAATCCGGTAGAGGCACTCCGTTATGAATAGTGAGTCTTGAAACCTCTGAATATTAATATCCAATTACATAATATGTTATTTTTGGTGAAAATAATTCTGAATGATAAAGAACTACCTGGCACTTACCATCAGAAATCTCAGGTCAAACAAGGGATATTTTTTTATTAACCTTCTTGGATTAACCATAGGAATTTCCTCATTTATTCTTATTATTCTGTGGATAAAGGCAGAAACTTCTTACGACAAGTTTCATACTAATGCCGCTAACATATACAGAGTAGATTATCTATTATATGAAGAAGGCATCCTTGAACAGCATTCAGCTTCCGGATCGGGTGCCGTTGGAAAAGAGATAAAAAACGCCTTCCCTGAGGTTATAGACTATACAAGATTTTCACGCACGGAAAGCCTCGTGAAATATGGAGATAAAATATTTAAAGAGAAACAGATCCTTTATGCACAGTCATCATTTTTTAAAGTTTTTTCATTTCCACTTTTGTCAGGGAATCCGGATTCCAGTATTCTTGCTGTAAATCATGCTGTGTTAACTGAGGAAGCCGCCAGAAAATATTTCGGTGATGAGGACCCGGTTGGAAAAATGATCACAGTCGACGGAGTCAGCGATTTTGAAGTTGCGGGAGTAGCAAGATCCATTCCCGGCAATTCTCATTTCAAATTTGATATTTTACTGTCCTACGAAAACCTTATCAGGAATTCGAGATCGTGGGATAATTCATGGGTGAGCGAAAGAGTTTATTCCTACATTCTTCTTACACCGGGTGCAGATCCCGGGGAATTGGAGTCAAAACTAGCTCAGTTACCCGAAAAATTTATAGGTAAATTTATGAAGGAAGCTTTCTTCCTTCTTGAGTACAGGCTGGTGAAACTGACAGATATTCATCTGCATTCCTCAATAAGTAACGAGCTGGAGGTGAATGGCAATTACAAAAATGTGGTGACACTCGGGATTGTAGCTCTGCTGGTATTGCTTATCGCTTTTATTAATTATATAAATCTGGCTACTTCCCGTTCAATTGAAAGAGCTCATGAAGTTGGTATCAGGAAAGTAACAGGAGCTTTGCAACGCGATTTGATTATACAGTTCCTGACCGAATCGGCTTTTTTAAATCTGCTGGCGCTTTTACTGAGCTTTATCGGTGTTTTTCTTCTGCTCCCGTTCTTCAGACAGATTATGCAGAGTCCTCTTCAGATCGATTATCTGATTGTTTCGCTCCTCTTTCTGATACTCCTTATTTCAGGATCTGTTATTACCGGGCTGCTTCCTTCTGTTTATATTTCGAAGTTTCCTCCGAACCTTGTACTGAAAGGGAAAAATCCAACCGGGGCTGTTTGGATAGGCAGGCTTAAAAATTATCTCGTCGTTTTTCAGTTCACCGTTTCGATTATTCTGATAATCGCCACAATAACTCTTTATCTCCAGGTAAGTTTCATGCGCAATCATGACCTGGGCTTTAATAAAGAAGGACTTGTAGTATTGGATGGTCCGCGTATCACAACAGCAAAAACATTTGAATCTTATATGAGCAATTTTGAATCCTTCAGGAATGAGATCATGGCTCTGTCTGCTGTCAGTGGTATAACAGGGTCATCAAGTGTGCCGGGTACAGAGATTAAAAATTCACGCGTATTCGGTATCCCGGTTGAAGGACGTAATACTGAAAAAAGGATTGATGTTTACTATATTGATAATTATTTTTTTGATGTTTATGGCATAAACCTGCTGGCAGGTGAGAATTTTGCTGAATCCATAAAGGAGGAAGCAAACAAAATAATCATTAATAAGGCGGCTCTGGATTATTATGATTTCAGAGATCCTGTCAGCACTGTCAGCAGGAACCTGAGAGGGGGCAACCAGTTGGTAAATATCAAAGCTGTTATTAAGGATTTTAACCAGCAGTCATTAAAGGAGCTTCCAAAGCCTGTTGCATTTATCTTTCAGCCGGCGAATGTGTTCTATACAATAAAAGTCAGTCTGACCAGTGTCGAAAAGGTTATACCTGCTCTGGAGAAAATATGGTATTCACATTACCCTGGTAATCCTTTCAATTATTTCTTTCTTGACGATTTTTATGATGAACAGTATAACGCCGACAAGCGATTCAGCAGGATATTTCTTGTTAGTTCACTCCTGGCAATATTTATTGCATGCCTTGGTCTTTCGGGCTTATCAGCATACGCTATTTCAAAGCGGACCAAGGAAATTGGAATACGTAAGACAAATGGGGCAGAAACCGGACAGGTGTTGTTTTTACTGAATGTGGATTTCCTGAAATGGGTTCTGGTCGCAATTATTCTGGCAGTTCCGGTTGCCTGGTATGTGATGAACAGATGGCTTGAAAATTATGCATACAGGATACAACTCAGCTGGTGGATTTTTGCTCTTGCCGCTATCATTGCAGTAGTCATTGCTATGATTACAGTAAGCTGGCAGAGCTGGAAAGCGGCAACGAGAAATCCGGTAGAGGCACTGAGGTATGAATGACCTTTCACCCCGGGAAAGGGGGATTTAGGAGGTGAGTCCGAGCAACAGAGCGGGGGATTAGGAGGGTGAGGCCGAAACAGGACAAGGGCTATTTAGTGGTGAGGTCGGGAATACTTTGGGCAGGATTCAGGTTGTTTGGTTCGTAACAGGGGATGTACCAATAAATAGTAATTTTACCGGAAATTCTGTTTTATGAAGGTCTATAAATTCGGAGGTGCATCGGTCAGGGATGCTTCGGGGATTAAGAATCTGATGCGTATTGTTGCAGGGGAGAAATCAGAGCTTGTAATTGTCGTTTCAGCTTTTGGCAAAACAACAAATGCCCTTGAAAAAGTCCTGAAACTCTGGCTCGGTGGTGACAATGATTATAAAAATCATCTGGATACTGTTTACAATTATCATTCAGGTGTTGCGGGTGATCTGTTTCATGATGCCAGTATGGCAAAAAGAAAAATTGATGATTCATTTGAACTTCTCAAAGAATATCTCAGATCATCAAAACCACGGGAATTTGATTATGAATATGACCGTATAGTTTCCCAGGGAGAGATATGGTCAACAATGATTATAGCGGAATTTCTTAAGCAATCGGGATTGGATCTTGAGTGGACCGATATACGAAAATCCCTTGTTACTGATGACAGGTTCCGTGACGCAAATATTATCTGGGATGAAAGTCAGAAACGGGTATATAAAGTTTTCGATTTTACTCTTCACAGGATTTATCTGACCCAGGGATTCATTGGTGCAACAATATCTGGTGAATCAACTACTCTTGGCCGTGAGGGATCGGATTATACAGCTGCCATCCTTGCAAATATGCTTGATGCGGAAAGCGTTACAGTGTGGAAAGATGTACCGGGACTTCTAAATGCTGATCCTAAATGGCTGCACGATGCTGAAAAACTTGAGGAGGTCTCCTATCGCGAGGCTGTTGAAATGACCTTTTCTGGTGCAAAAGTTATTCACCCTAAAACCATTAAACCGCTTCAGAATAAAAATATCCCTCTTTTCGTAAAATCATTTATTAATCCCGATGGCGAGGGGACACTTGTAACAGAAGAGCCGAATCTTAGGAAAATAATCCCTGTCTTTATCAGGAAAGAAAATCAGGTATTGCTTTCACTTCTTCCAAAGGATTTTTCTTTTGTGATGGGTGATAACCTGAGCAGGATTTTTCAGGTATTCATGCAGCATGGAATAAAAGTAAACCTTGTTGACGCAAGTGCAGTCAGCATAAATGTTTGTGTCGATGACGAACGGCCAAGAATTGACAGCCTGCTGACCGATCTTAAGGATGAGTATTCGGCGGTATATAATGAGAATGTTGAGATGCTTTCGATCAGGCATTATGATCAGGATGCGATAGAAAGGATTACTTCCGGACGGGAGATATTACTCGAACAAAAGTCACGGAGTATGGTGAGGGTTGTGGCGAGACGGATTGCTTACCGTTCAAATTCCAGCCTCTGCCCCCTGTAATCCTCGTTTATATCCCCGTAATCATATACCAAGTTCCCGTTTACAAAAGTCTTTACCACTTTTGACCTGAATGTAACTCCCTCCAGTGGCGACCAGCCACATTTATATAAAATGTTTTTCCCTGATACAATCCATGTGTGTTCAGGATCTATAAGGGCCAGATCTGCCTTGTATCCCTCCCTTATGAATCCTCTCTTCCGGATATTGAATAAGATTGCCGGATTATGACACATTTTTTCAACGATCTTTTCCAGGCTGAACACCTTTATATGCCATAATTCAAGCATGGCAGAGAGTGAATGCTGTACCATCGGAGCCCCGGATGGAGAGCTGAAATAACTGCCGGCTTTTTCTTCGACAGTATGTGGCGCATGGTCTGTCGCTATAACATCGATAAGGTCGTTATTCACTCCATTTATAAGTGATTCCCTGTCAAACTTTGTTTTGACAGCGGGATTAATCTTTAACTTTACTCCAAGTTTTTCATAATCCGCATCATCAAACCAGAGGTGGTGGACACAAGCCTCACCGGTAATTCTTTTCTCCCGCAGCATTTCCTCAGAGCTGAAAAGTTTCATTTCATCAGCAGTTGACAAATGAAGTATATGAAGGCGTGTGTTGAATTCTTTTGCCAGGCTTATTGCATGCAGGGAGGATTTATAACATGCTTCACGGCTGCGGATAATCGGATGAAGACCGGCCGTGACTTTATCACCATACTTCTCCCTGTAGCTCTCAATGTTCTTTTTTATAATTACTTCATCTTCGCAATGAACTGCAACCGGTAATTTTGCCGTTCTGAACAACCCCCTGAGGGATCTCTCATTGTCTACCAGCATATTCCCTGTTGATGATCCCATAAAAAGCTTAATTCCGCAAACCTTTTGCGGATCAGCTTTCATTATGTCATCAAGATTGTCTCCCGTTGCACCTATGTAAAAAGAATAGTTAATAAGCGATCTTTCTGATCCGGCTCTGTATTTTTCTTCAAGATCCTTTACAGTTATTGTCTGGGGAATTGTATTGGGCATATCCATGAAGGAAGTAACCCCTCCGGCTGCTGCCGCACGTGATTCTGTGTAAATATCCCCCTTATGTGTCAATCCCGGTTCGCGGAAATGAACATGATCATCAATTACTCCCGGAATAAGGATAAGACCGGATGCATCAGTTCTTTCACAACCTGCCGGGCATTTGACCTGGCCCGGAGGTCCGAAAGCTGAAATTGTTTCACCGGTGATAAGAAGATCTCCTTTAAACGAGATCCCTTCATTTATAATAGTGGCATTCTGGATTAATCTATCCGACATAAAAAATCAAATCCTTTCTATAAACCTTCACGCCGCCATACCGTCATACCGTCATACCTTCACACCGTCGCACCCATCTGCGCCCCTGAACCTTTGCGCCTGTACTTTGTAAACCAGCTTCTTATCTTCATCCACATAACTCCCCATAACGCCTCATTAAATACGCCACCCGACATTTTTGAGGAACCCAGCTTCCTGTCAGTGAAAATGATCGGTATCTCGACAATCTTATATCCGAGTTTGAAAGCATTGAATTTCATTTCTATCTGGAATCCATAACCCTTTGATTTTATATGCTCAGGATGAATATTTTCCAGGACCTCTTTTTTGTAACATACAAATCCTGCAGTAGTATCCTTAATATTCATCCTGGTTATCAGCCTTACATAAATAGATGCAAAATACGACATCAGAACTCTTGACAGGGGCCAGTTGACAACATTTACACCGCTGATATATCTTGATCCGATAGCTACATCTGCACCATCCTCATGGCAGGCTTTGGACAACCTTATAAGATCTGATGGATTATGTGAAAAATCGGCATCCATTTCAAAAATATAATTGTAACCATTCTTAAGCGCCCATTGGAAGCCAGTTATATAAGCAGTACCAAGCCCAAGCTTACCCGGCCGCTCAATAAGATGAAGATTTTTAAATTCTTTCTGAAGGTCTTTCACAATGGAAGCTGTTCCGTCAGGAGAATTATCATCTATTATCAGGATATTGAAAGGGACACTTAACGAAAAAATGGTCCTTATAAGAGATTCAATATTCTCTTTCTCCTTAAATGTTGGTATGATGACAAGATTGGACATACTGATATTAAATCGCTAAAATACGGAAATTCAAATAAAAAACTTCAACGGATGGAGATTTTAAGTAATTATTAATTCTAATTTTGTCCCCCGTCAATTATCCGGAAATGAAAAACTCATTAAGGATTTTTTTATTGTGTGTTCTGGCTTCCTTTGATAGTCCCGCCCAGCAGCTTGAGTGGCAGGCACGGTTATTTTCCTTCTTTGACAATGAGGAATTCGGCCATTCACTTGTTCAGATACCCCAGACAATGGCAGGCGTGAGGTTTTCTCCAGGTGTAAATATCCGCTTCGATTCCGTTCATTCTATAAATGCAGGCATAAATATGCTGCACGAATTTGGAAGCGACAGGGTGATCGACAATATTTCCCCAACTGCTTATTATATGTATGACAGTAAACCTGTAAGGTTCGTTGCGGGAGCATTCCCGCGCGATATTGCTCTTGAAAGATATCCCAGGATATTTTTTACAGATTCCATAAGATACTACAGGCCAAATATGAACGGTTTGCTTGTCGATTATTCAGTGAAAAACTTATCAGCAAATTTATGGCTCGACTGGACAAACCGTCAGTCACCGGAGAACAGGGAAGCTTTTTTTGTCGGATTTTCCGGGAAATATAAGAGAGGGATCTTTTATATAAGTCAGTTCACTTATATGTTCCATTTTGCCGGTAAAATGAATCCTGTCGCCGATGAAGCATTGCACGATAATATTATGATGCTTACCTCTCTTGGACTGGATCTTTCGGGGAAATCTTTTTTTGACCGGTTCGAAATTAATGCAGGGTATTTTACCGGACTCGACCGGGCGCGTGCTGATAATACCGGCTGGATGGTTCATAACGGATTACTTTCCGAGGCTGTTATTGAATACAGACGGTTAGGTATCTTTAATACTTTCTACGCAGGTGAGGGACAGATGTCATTCTATGAAGACCATTCCAGCGAACTATACTGGGGAGATCCTTTCTACAGGACTAATACTTACAACCGGTCGGATCTCTACCTCGATTTTCTGAGAAATGATCTTGTGAATGCCCGCTTATACTTTTCATTCCATTTTACTGAAAGGAACGTGTATAACGAACAGGCATTGAGATTATCGGTTAATCTGAATAATATCAGGCTAAAGCATTGAACACCACTAATTATTCCCCAGGTCTTCAGGCTGGTGATTCCGGAACCGGCAACTACAAAAAAACTTTTATTTTGTTTTTGCTTATATGGCTTTTTATCAATCTTATCCAGGCGGTTTTAACAGAGGTGCTGAGCGATGAGGCCTATTACGGCTTATTCGGTAAATACCTCGACTGGGGCTACTATGACCATCCCCCGATGGTTGCGCTCATGACAAAGATCAGTTCCCTGTTTTTCAGCGGGAATCTCGGAATCCGTTTTATGACCATCATCCTGCAACTGGGGACAATAATATTAATATGGACGACCGCCGGTTTCAATAAACCCGGACGGACCAGTGTTGAGACCTTTTTTATAATTGCCGGATCAATAAGTCTTTTCTCTGTTTATGGGGTTCTGACCTCACCCGATTCTCCACTTTTATTTTTTACAGCCCTTTTCTTCCTTGCATACAGGAATTTCCTTAAGCAACAGAATTTAAGATCAGTTCTTTTACTGGCAATTTCCATGGCCGGACTTGTTTACAGCAAGTACCAGGCAGTTCTGGTAGTTGGATTTATTATCCTTTCAAATTTCAAGCTGTTAAAAATGCCCCGTTTCTGGCTATCCGGGATAACAGCCCTGGTGATCCTTTCTCCTCATATTTACTGGCAGATAGATAATGGTTTTCCAAGCTTTCAGTATCATCTCGTAGCCAGATCAGAAGGCTTCAGGTGGCAGTTCTTCCTTGAATACCTGCCTAACCAGCTGGCAGTATTCAATCCCTTTACACTTGGGGCGGTAATATATGTAATGTTTAAATACAAACCTGAAAACCAGCTTGAAAAGAGCTGGTATTTTCAGATTGCAGGATTCATTGTTTTTTTCTGGGTCATGTCTTTCCGCGGACATGTTGAGCCACATTGGACAATAGCCTGCTCAATTCCTGTTATTCTGATATTGTCGGAAAAATGCCAGACCGATGCCTCACTTTCAAGATTTACAAGAAGATTTATTCTTCCATCCATTGCACTTCTTCTGGTAATAAGGATATTAATGATGACAGATATACGGTTTGTCAGGGATCTGGCATTTGGCGGTAAGGAAAAGAAATACAGGGAAATTGAAGCTCTGGCAAAAGATCTTCCAGTAGTTTTTACGGGAGCTTTTCAGAGGCCCTCTCTTTATACTTTCTTTACAGGAAAGGAAGCTATGGCAATAAGCACAGTATATAGCCGTCAGACACAGTTTGATATCTGGCAGCCTGAAAAAAAATATCATAATAAACCTGCATTCATTTGCCTTAATCAGCTCAGCAATTCACAGATCTATGTATCCGATACGATCGGCTTTGGAGGTTTCGTTACAGACAGTCTTCAGACTGTCAACAGGATGAAGATCGAATATGATCTGAAACAGGTGGATTTTTCACCGGGTGATAGTTTAACGGTTCAGTTCTCTCTGCATAATCCTTATGAATTTGACATTGATTTCAACCATGTACGTTTTCCGGTGGAGCTAAACATGGTTTTCATCAGGGGAAGGGAGATCAGGGCAGAAAGGGTATTCCCTGACCAGCACGTTACCATTGTTGCTGCAGGTCAGACTATTGTCAGGGAGGTTTCCATAAAGATCCCCTCTCTGCCGGACGGAAAGTATAGTTTTGGTCTTTCACTCAATAATATCTTCGGACCTTCTATGAACAGCCGGTTTACAAGAATCAATATCAGGAAGAATGATTGACAGGATAATTATAATTAAGTTTCTGAAATTCTGCGCAGTAGGATTCTCCGGGATGCTTATCGACTTTGGCACAACGTGGCTGCTGAAGGAAAAGGTGAGGATAAATAAATATATTGCCAATTCCACAGGATTTGTTCTGGCAGCTACCTCAAATTATATCTGGAACAGGATATGGACCTTTGAAAGCAGTAATAATGAAATAGCAGTTGAATATTTTTCTTTCATACTGATCTCGGTTGCAGGTCTGGGAATAAATAATCTGGTTATATATATATTGAATGACAGGCTGAGGATAAACTTCTATGTTTCGAAATTACTGGCGATTGGTGTAGTGACTATCTGGAATTTCATAATGAATTTCATCATTACTTTCAGGTAGGTAAATGCCGGTCATGAAAAATAATTTTTATTTTTCCCGGAACAAGTATTGCAATAAAAGAATCAATTTTTATCTTTGCACCCTCTTTGAATATTTTGTTCTTTGAAATGATGAAGTAGCAACCAGGCGAGATAAAAAAGATCTCGTCA
>CAYPHL010000093.1:0-16335 GCA_964410385.1 uncultured Rikenellaceae bacterium
GTTGAACCTCTGGGACGGTTAAGCCATTCTGTACAAATAACCGGACGTTTATGTTGCTTCAGGTCATTTATTGTTTTCTCAACAACCGGTTCCGGATTATAGGAATGGAATGTAATAACATCTGAATTAGCGAAAATTATATCATTCAATTCTTTATTGTTGTTCCAGGTACCAATGGACAGTGGTTGTGTGGGATTTACTTCCCTTGCCCATTTAAAAACATTCTTCACAATGGGCAGGCTTTTACTGCCCATGCCACTGTTGGTTGGTTCATTATAAAGATCCCAGAGCAATATTGCAGGATTATTTCTGTAGGTACTGATTATGTCCTTTATGTATTTCTCAAGCCTGGGAAGATTAGCTGTGTCTGAGGCTATCGTATGACCAGGGCTTGGTGACCATGCCCAGGCATACCAGCCTTTGAATGGTTCAGGTTGTAAACCCAGATTTGGATCCTTGTTTGTTCCGAATACACAATCATCAAAAAAGGCAGGCATTACCTTAATGTTGTATTTTGTACATATTGACAGGAATCTGGTAAAAGTTTCCTTGAAATACTTAGGATCGTCTTCCCATACAATAAACTGAAGAACAACTCTTACTGCGTTGAATCCTGTGGTTGAAGCAAGAGCAAGTTCCCGGTCTATTAAATCGGGAGAAAAGCTCGTCTTGTCCCACATTGCAGTGTAATTAATTGCATTCGACGGGATAAAATTGAATCCGCATATCCATGGATTTTCGTTATACCAGGCCCATGCCTTTTCAATACTCCACCTCTGGCCTTTCTGGGCTTGTATGAAAGAAGTTCCCATTATAATGAGAACTGAAATAATTGATATTTTAATAGTTGCTTTCATCAATGATCAGTTTTGTTTAACTTGACAGTATCAGATTTTTCTTTTATTAACAGCCTTTATGGTATCGACTTCAGCCTGGTCGAAAGGGGTTCCGTCTTTTCTCAGTATGTCATGAAACCATAATTTTGGCTCACTCCCGTCAGGCATTGGCTCACCCCATTTATAAATAGTATTGCTTCTTCCGGATACAAATCCCCAGTTAATTGCACCTACATTCTCACGTTTAAGCATTGGCAGAATATTCTGAAACTTACTGTTGAAATGACGTGCCATCCATTCAGTACAGATCAATGGTCTGCCATAGAGTTTTAACAGGTTGATCTCCATGCTGTGAAGAGGCAGATCATTGTAATTGTGGTAAGTGATAATGTCAGAATTTCCTATACAGAATGAGTTCATTTCATGTGCTCTGAGGTTATAAATTCCGGTTGTGACCGGCTGTGAAGGATTGACCTTACGTGCCCACCTGAAAACATTTTTTACAAGCGGAAGTGTTTTATTTCCATGATTACTGTTACCAGGTTCATTATACAGATCCCATACAAGCACCCTTGGATCATCCTTATGGGTTGTTATCATATCCGTAACATATTCTTCAAGCCACGAATAAAGAGCCGTAGTATCAGTCCTGAGATCACAGCTCGGATCCTGACTCCATGTTGAATTATGCACTCCCGGTTTTGGCTCGGGTTGTGGTCCGGCCTTCGAATTTTCGTTCCAGCAATCGCAGAAGAAAACGAACATTGTCCCGATACCATGCCTGTCAGCAATGGCCAGATATTCGTCAACATTCTTTTTAAATCCTTCCCGGTCTGCCTGCCAGGCAAGACTGCTGAGCCAGACACGCATTATATTAAAACCAAGATCTTTGGCAAAGATAAGTTCACGATCGAGAGTAGCCGGATCGAAAGTCTCTTTTTGCCACATCTCGAGAGCATTGGATGCCGTGCTTGGAAGAAAATTGCATCCGTTCAGCCATCCGGTCCTTTGCTGCCATGCATTTGCTTTTTCAGCTGACCAGACCTGATCCGCAGGGGACGCTTTCTTTTCCTGGTGATTACAGGAGCATAGGACAGCCAGGATAAAGACCTGGAGCATTGTAAATGTTTTCATGGTTGTAAATTTTGTTGGAACATCAGTATTTATATTTCATCTTGTTGAAAATTTATAAATATCAGTCTGGCAATAGGTTTCACCGGGGCGTAATACTATTGACGGGAAATTTTCATGATTCGGAGCATCCGGAAAGCCCTGTGGTTCCATGACAAATCCCGCGGAGAACCCATATTGTCTGCCACTCTTACCCTTGTCAGTCCCATCCATTAGCCATGCATTGTATAGCTGAAGGCTGGGTTTGGTTGAGAAAACTTCCAGTTTTATTCCTGACTCCTCAGAATATGCAACGGCCATTTCATTAAGAGTAGGGCTGTTTTCTTCCTTGATCACCATTGCAGCAGCATACCCTTTATCTTTAAAGATCTGGTCGTGATCCTTATTTATCCCCATACCCATTGCCGCAAACTGACGGTAATCCAATGGCGTATTTTCAACCGGTTTAAGCTCTCCTGTTGGTATCAGTTCAGCATCGGCTTCAACATATTTCCCGGCATTGACTTTCATATGATGGGTAAGGATATTGCCATTTCCTTCACCATTAAGATTAAAATAAGCGTGATTGGTCATATTGATCAGAGTCGGCTTATCTGCCGTCGCTGTGTATTCTATCTTAAGTTCATTATCCTCAGTTAAAAGATAGGTAACCATGGCATTCAGGTTTCCCGGGAAACCCTCTTCTCCGTCTTTTGACATATAACTGAACTCTACTCCTTGTTCATGTTTTTCATTTTGAAAAGTCCTGGTATACCATATCTGTCTGTGAAATCCATTTATCCCACCATGAAGATGGTTTTTGACAGGAACTCCGAACAGATCATTTTCAGCCAGCTTATATTCGATATTGTCGAGTCTGAACCGGGCGTCATCAATTCTGGCGCAAATTCTTCCAACAATTGCTCCATGATAAGGCTCTCCTGCTTTAATATAATCATTCAGCTCATTAAAACCCAGGACAACATCAGTCATACTGCCTTTCTTATCCGGCACCCACATAGAAAGCCATCTTGCACCATAATTAGTAAGCTGGCAGGTCATTCCTGATGAATTTGTCAGTGTGAAAAGCTCTACCTTTTTACCGTCAATCAATGTATCGAAATTTTCCTTTTTCAGGAGCCTGATTTCTGATTTTTTGTAATTGCATGAATTTATGCAAAGAACAGTAATTATAAGTAGACTACGGATGATTAGCTTCATTTTCGTAATTCTAAATTGGCAAAAAACCTGAAAGTATTATCCGACAGATAAATCTGTTATTTTCCGGTAAGTTCGCGCTCGATCTGTTCAAGAGATTTCTTTTTTGTCTCAGGCAGTTTTTTAAGCAGCCAGAAAAAGCCGGCTACACATATCATGGAATAGAGGAAAAAAGTGCCTGATGCACCAAATCCCCTGTGCAGAAAGGGGAATGTCAAAGTGAGAACAGCACATGCTACCCATAAGGAAAACGTTGCAACTGACATTGCATGGCCCCTTATCCTGTTCGGGAATATTTCCGAAAGCAGAACCCATGTAATCGGGGCAAGAGTAAGAGTATAAACACTTATAGCCACAATAACCCAGAAAAGCATAAAGAATCCTGTCAGATTCAGATAATATCCTGTTGCAATAATTATGTAAACGACTGCAAGTCCCCCTGCTCCCAGTAACATCAAAGCTTTTCTTCCCCATCTATCGACCAGGAACATGGATACAATTGTAAAAATAAGGCTTACAACACCTGTGAGAACTATATTCAGCAACGTACCTGAAATCCCATATCCTGCAGAAGTAAAAATCTCTTCTGCATAATTAAAAATAACATTTATTCCGCACCACTGTTGAAAAACTGCCAGGCTTATTCCCAGGATCACTACCGGTGCCAGAGATTTTGAGAACAAAGTTTTAAAAGGTAGTTGTTGCTCCGGATTGATTGTACTGTTTATCTCTTCGCTCTCCTTCAGAGCATATTCTTGCCCTCCGATCCTGCTCAATATTCTGAAGGATTTCTCTTTTTTACCTGCTTTAGCTAGCCATCTGGGACTTTCAGGAACCAGCCAGAGTAATGTAAAGAACAGGGTGGCCGGAACACTGCAAGCCCAGAACATCCAGCGCCATCCCATCTGCCCGTTCCATGAATTAAATATCATTTCATCTGTCGCTTCTATAGGAACAGGCTGGGCTATAAGCATATTAATGACCTGTGCAGATAATACTCCTGCAGATATCGTCAGCTGATTGATGGCAACCAGTCTTCCCCTCATATATGCAGGCGATATCTCAGCAATATATACTGGAGAGACACCTGATGCTATACCAATTGCAATCCCGCCAAGTATCCTGAATATCATAAATACGCTGAAAGAATTAAAAGCGCCGGTACCAATAGAAGTAAAAATAAAAAGGAAAGCTGCAAAGAATAGAGGCAACTTCCTCCCATATTTATCTGTCAAATAACCTGTTATTCCAGCTCCGACAATACAACCGAATAATGCGCTGCTCATTGCGAAACCCTGTAACAGGGGTGAATCAGTTATATGAAAGAAACGCTCATAAAATGGTTTTGCACCACCGATCAGTACCCAGTCATAACCAAAGAGGAATCCACCCATTGCAGCAATAACTGCAAGCATGAACACATATTTTTCGTTGATTTTTGTTTGTACGGTCATAATATTTTCTCTGTCTGTTTGAAGGAAGGAACGGCTCTATATATTAAAGATCTGGTTTTTTGCCGCATTTATAAAAGTAAGCATATTCTCCAATGATGTATCACCCTCCACCGAATGTGAAGGAGAAAATATATATGAACCTTCAAGTCCCTCCTTTAAAAGCCTCTCTGATTCAGCTTTAACCTCTTCAGGGGTCCCGAACGGCAGTGTCCTTTGCATGGACAATCCTCCAAAAAAAGTCAGCCTGTGACGGTATTTTTTAAGTAAACCAAAAACATCCATAACTTCAGGCTGGAAAGGATTAAAACAATTCAATCCTATGTCTATCAGATCATCAAACAGCTCATCAACATCGCCGCAGGAATGAATAAAAACATATTTCCCATGTGCATGTACTGCATCGTACATTCTGACAAGCTGAGGATAAATAAATTCCTTCCAGGTATCATATCCCATAACTAATCCTCTCTGCTGACCCCAGTCATCACCAAAATATACTGCGTCAATGTCGTACTTCATTGCTTCATTTAACTGTGCAATGTTATAGTCAGCAATTGCTGTCAGAAGCTCATGTACAAAACCGGGATTTACCAGAAAATCCATCAACAGATTTTCCATACCTCTGAGAGTCCATGCCCTCTCATAAAGAGAAAAACCAATCTGGAACAGTCTGAACATATCAGGCTTTGCTTTTATTGACTGCTCAATATCAGCAAAAAAACGAAAGTCCAGCGGATCGGGAAATTTATAATCCTTAAAATTATCCGGATCGATCAGGCTTCCGGTGACATTTCCAATATCCTTATCTATGCTTCTGTCCCAGACAACCCCGAAAACATCACGATAGAGATCATTTCCTTCCTTATCAAAAAAGCCATAATCATTTCCCAGTAAAACAAAATGATTGTAAAGGGCATTGTCCAGATCATCAACATTATAATGATCCTGTAATAATTTTCTGGCTTCAACGGTGAATTTAAATGACCATGGAGTATATGACGGCTTTTCACCATTCAGCACTTTTTTAATTATCTCTCTTCGTGTCATTGTTTCCCTTTATCGGAAAATAAGGTGAAAAAAACCGGGGGGAAGTCCCCCGGTTTCTGTTAATCTGATACTGCAAATGGTTATTGCAGGCTTATCTTCTTGACAGGAGTATATAAGCGCTCCTGAATTCCGAGCGCCTTCACACCAATTCTGGCATAAATATATGATCTGGCCTTGTTTGCTGTATTCAGCGTAACCGTCAGAGTTTTGGAGGTTGACAGATCAGTTAAGGATCCGGCAGCCAGAGCTGAGTTCTGCGAAGAGTTGGTAGGATCAATTATGCTGGTGACACCAACGTAAAGAGTAAGGTTGTCAATACCCAGACTTCCTACTTTTGCTACATTGCAGGTTGCGGTAAGGATCCCGGTACTTTTGTCATAGGTGAAGTTTTCACCAGCCAGTGTAAAGTATGGAGTAACTGGAACATCAACTGTTGCAGAGCCTTTAACTGCAACGCTGATACTGTCAGTCTGGTTTTCCCAGGGGCCACCCTTAAGTCTGACAAGCTTATAGTTCCCATCGTAAACCCTTGCAGAATAGCTTCCGTCCTGTGCAATGTATACAGAAATTTTCTGCCTGGTCTGGAAACCGTACTGCCAAAGTTCCAGCTCGGTTCCTCCGGATCTCACATTTACAGCATTACCATTATAAGTAACAGTTCCACTTATTGTCGATTTGGGAGGATCATAGTTGTCAAATTCGCATCCTTGAAGGATGATCACAAACAACAATATAATCAGTGATATTAATTTATTTTTCATATAAGTATCTATTAATGGAATGGATTCTTAACAATGAGGGGATTATTATCCAGTACAGTCTGGCTTATTTCAGAATAGTAGTTACCCATGCGATAGTATCTGGCATTCAGGAATTTTGGCGCTTTAAACTTGTCATACACATATTTACCGTCATTGGGAGAGCCCGGGTGTACGATCCTGTAAGGATAAAGAGCATACAAATTGGCATTTTCATTTGATGCCTGTCCGTCCCAAAGAATATGGGCCAGTCTCCAGCGTGCCAGGTCCCATACTCTGTGATCTTCGAATGCAAGTTCAACCCTGCGTTCATTTACTATCCTGTCGAAGGTGAGAGTTGTGGCATCAAGACTGTTAGGTCCGAAACCGGCTCTTTCTCTTATCTTATTGATATAATTTACCGCATCAGCAGTATTTGTGCCACCAAGTTCAAAAGCAGCTTCAGCTGCATTAAGAAGGATTTCTCCGTATCTGAATCTTGGCCAGGCTATGTCAGTACCTACACCGCGTGCACTTGAAAGGACAGCAGGATCAATGAACTTTTTAATATAGAATCCTGTATTCGAAACTTCCTCTGTGGTCCGCATCGGGCCACCGTTTCCTGTAAGAAGTTTCCCATCGGTATGAAGAGCGCCGAAAGCTGACGATTCATAACGTACATATTTGGAACCATCCCACTGGTAAACACCTGCCTGCATCTGAACATCCACGCCTTTGAATGAGGTCCCCGGGTAAACTATTGTTCCGAATAACCTGGCATCTTTGTTTTCGAAGATGTCATCCAGCTCATCATAGAAAATCCAGTTGGCCTGACCTTCAACAGTCCCGTCACCAACCCCCTTAAGATTACCCTGGGTACCGTCAAGATATTCGAATGCCTCAACAAGGTTCAATGATGGACCAAGACCTGATGAGGAGAGATTATCCTCACGCATTGTACGGCAAATATTCTGGTATGAAAAGTTATGCTTTTTACCTCTTAATATATTAAAGTCCATAACCATGATCATTTCCGGATTATTCACCTTCTTTACCATTGCTTCATAAAAGTTCTGTCCCCTGTCGGGTACAGCATCATAAAGAGAATATTTTCCACTGGTAATAATCTCCTTTGCAGCATCCAGAGCTTTCTGATAATAAACAGTAGCCTTTGATGCGGGAATTCCGACAATATTGTTTGCAAGGGTTATCGGAGAAGGCATGAGGTTATTGTATTTTGCAAGAGAACCTGCATAAAGCATTGCACGGCATTTAAGCGCCAGTACGGCATACTTGTTCGCCCTGTCTTTGCTGCCTTCATTCCCTACCAGTTCCTTGATTGCGTCACATTCCTCAGCAATGAAGTCATATACTTCCTCTTCCTTGTTTCGGGGAAACGCAAGATATGAAGGATCTCCTTCAAAATTATAGATCAGTTCTTCTGTAATTATAGGCACTCCGCCCATTCTTTTAACGAGTTCAAAATAATGGTATGCCCTTAAGAATCTGAATTCAGCTGTAAACTGCTCTTTCAATGAAGGCTGAAGTCTTGTCGCGTATTCTTCCAGACCACCGATAGCCTTGTTAATATCTCTTATGAGACCATAATCCCATAAGGTCCATCTGTTATATGGATAATTTATAAGGCTGTTGTTGCTCAGATCAATGCTGCTTTCATTACTGCCATTTGCCATAGCCTCATCATAAGCAGCAAAGTTGGTCATATTGGTATGTATGGCAGAATGAATAGGAAGCCGGTTATAATAATTAGCCAGCAAACTGGTAATCATCTTCTGGTCATTCCATACCTGATCGGGAAGAAGAAGTGTATAGGACTTAGGATCCTCAAGCCATTTCTCGGCACAACCGGTAAAGAAAGTCGCCAGGATAATAATTGCAATAGATTTATATATTTTTTTCATATCTGATACCTTTTAATAATTAAAGATTCATGATAAACCCAAAGTTGAACACCCTGGTCTGAGGTACAGTCAGTCCTGAGTTCACATTGATCTCAGGATCAATATCATATTTTGCTACATTGTCTATTGAGAACAGGGAGGATATGTTCGTATATACTCTTAAGCCTTCAATTCTGATCTTTTTCAACAATGTTTCCGGCAGGTTGTATCCAATCTCAAGATCCCTTAGTCTCATGTAAGCAATATTCAGCAGATAGAAATCGTTTGTCCTGCTGAAGTTGGAATGGTTATTGACATCCTTTCTTGTCGGAGGATAATATCCTTCGATCCATTCTGAGTTTGGATCAAAAGGATCTGCACGGTGCCAACGGTCAGTAATAAGCTTCCGTGTGGACGCTCCATTTGAATAGAAGGGGATCTTTATATCATTATTCATGATGAAAGTCTGCATTGCACCTCCTGCAAAGTTTGCAATCAGGTTAAATGCTTTCCATTGCACGGATGAATTCAGACCAAAAGCAATAATAGGTGTCAGTGTTGATCCGCCTACCCTTGTTCCGACCTGGTTGCTGTAAGAGGAACCACCTACTGCATACCCTATAGGTCGCTGGTCGTAACTGTTGATTATCTTATCACCATTCAGATCCTCATAGATCAGGTCACCCGGAAGAAGAGTTCTGTTACCCTGACCATCGATATTTACCGGATAATCAGCAATTTCTTCCATCGTCTTGAACTGACCGATGATATGGTAACCCCAGTTTATATCAGACCAGCGGTCTTCAACAGAAGTTCTGTATTCATCATAGGAGTTCCCGAAACGTGGCTTATAGGTCTCGATATTCCTGCGCCGTGCCAGAGTTCCGTTTATGCCGACACTATACTTAAGTTCTCCGGCAGTCCCGTTATAGGTTATAATACCTTCAACACCATAGTTACCTGTTGAGTTCAGGTTTTCATTAGGAAGCGTATATCCCACCTCACTTGGGAGCAGAACATCATATCGTGGTGCAGGGATCCCGGTAACCTTTCTTTCAAAAGCATCAAACTGAGCATCGATCTTACCGTTAAACAAAGTAACATCGACTCCGAGGTTGGTGGTAATGTTTGTAACCCATGAGAGGTTAGTTACAGGTAATCCTTTAGGTGCAATTCCGGTATAGGTGGTCCCATTGAAGATATAGTTGCCGCTACCCCATGTGAATCCATCCTGGTAACCAAATGCAGTTACACCTACCTCACTTCCACTCTTACCCCGTGATGCTCTCAGTTTCAATTCTGATATTGTACCTTTGAGCGGTGCGAAGAAATCCTCGTTCGAAATTCTCCACCCGACGGATACTCCAGGAAACAAGCCCCACCTTTTACCAGGTGCATAAAGGTAGGATCCATCATATCGACCGAGTATTTCAACAAGATATCTTTCATCATAGTTGTAATTGAACCTTCCGATCAGACTTGCTCTGGCTGATTCGACATACTGGTTATCAAGAGCATCCTGGTTTGCAAAATACTGCGGTATGATGTAGTTCGTAGGTGGTACTGTATGCACATAGAAGAAAGTATACCGGTTGCTTGACAATTCATACGCTGTGGTTACATTGATCGAATGCTTTTCAATTTTCTTGTTATAATTCACCTGTAACTGCCCGAAGAGGTCTTCGTTTGTCGTCCTCTGAACAGCTCTGAAAGGATTCTGGTTGCCGCCACCGACAACCACATTATATTTGTCGTTAACTCTGTCATATGTATATGCATCATATGTATACTCAAAGTACTCATCATCGTCAAAACTATATCCATAACCAAATGTTGCCCTTGCCTTCAGACCGATTTTAGTTTCATATTCTGCATATACGTTCCCTCTGAATACCCTTTCAATATTATCTGCAAATCCTGTAAATTCTTCAGGGAAAGTGGCAGGATTGATATTAATGCTGTGAGTGTTATTAGGATAGAGAGGATTATCGTTTGCATAAGGTCTTTCTGTCGGCCACATTCTCAGGACTGATGTAACCATGTTGTTGTAATCGTCCCAGCCGGGAAGACCTGAAGAATGTCTCAATTCATGACGTCCGCTGATCTGAGTACCTATTTTAAGCCCCTGAACAAGCTTGGCCTCGATATTTGACTGCAGGTTTGTACGCTTGTAGTAATGGCTGGGCAATGGAGATCCCTGGAAAATATTACTTACTGAAATATAGTAATTTACCCTTTCCGAAGCGCCGTTGGCTCCAACATTTATATACCTCTGGGGATAAGGAGATCTCTCTTTCAATACCATGTTATAATAGTCGAATGATCTGTAGTCAAGCCCGTTTGCAGGATCATATAATTGCTGTTTCCACCTGTTCAGTGTCTCCTGTGTGATGTTCGTGGATATACCACGGTTCTGATCTGATTCGGCAAGACCGAGCATATATTCATAGGCATTGGGTGGATGGGGGAAGCGGGTATAATCCTGAAGACCATAATAACCATCAACAGTTATATTTGTCTTTCCCTGTGCTGCTTTACCTGTCTTGGTAGTTACAAGAACAACTCCATTTGCAGCCAGAAGTCCATAAATTGAAGCTGATGCATCCTTAAGTATTGATACACTTTCGATATCATTCGGACCGAGATTGTTGAAGTCCGATTCAGTTCTTGGAATTCCATCAATAATATATAAAGGTGTCCCATAGTTCCTGATCTGAAGAGCGTTTGTACTACCCGGCCTTCCATCAGTGATACGTGAGCTCAAACCTGCAATCTTACCGATCATTCTCTGTGATACTGAAGGAGCCACTGATGCCTGTAAAGCTGCTTCATTAACATTGCTGACAGCTCCCGACAAAGTCTTCTTGGTCTGTGTACCATAACCGACAACAACTACTTCTTCCAGACCGATTGCTGCTTCATTAAGAGTAATATCAATTTTCGACCTTCCGGCTACAGCAACCTCCTGAGATACAAATCCGACAAATGAAAACGCAATAGTTGCATTTGGTGCAACATTCGGCAAAGTATACTGCCCGTTAATATCGGTCAGTGTACCAGCTGTAGTTCCCTTGACAATAACAGTTGCCCCGATTACTGGCTGACCCTGCTGATCAGAGACAGTACCCGTTATTGTCTGAGTTTGCCCATAAGCTAAATAGCCAGGGCCTACAATAGCTGTCAGAAAAAACAGCAATAAAATCATCACACCCCGTATCCTGTAACTATTATACAGGAAATCAGGATGTACAGATCTCCTTGTGTCAGGTAAAAATCTACATCTTTTTTTCATACGTTCTTAATTTTTCGATTAAGTTTTAGGTAATAATCATTCTTTTACTCCATTCCTTTTTCAACCTGCCCCTAATGATTGGCATTTTGAATCTAACTTTTTTCAAGGAATCATCAATGTTAATTTAATTTACATAGGCAAAATATTTGGATTAAATTTTCCCGGTAATAACTGTAATGCGGATCCATGTCTTTCCTTTAACAAATACATAAAATTATATCCGAAATCCTACTAAATTTCAGGTAAATACATAAATAAACTTAAAATTTTAAAGAATCAGTGCAATATCTGCAGGAAGCAAATATAGAAATAATCCCTTGCAAAAAAAGAAAAACAAGAATCTGCAATTAGATTTAACATTTTTTCACAATTAAGGGATCGGCCAGGATCGGGTCCGGCAAAAGTCCAAATTCTTACCCGATTAATAATTCAACAGCACTAACAGATGCGGAAGGAAAAACGACAGGTTCATTCAATGATAATTCTCTGACTTTTGGAATCAGGGGATCATTCCCGGCGCTGATTATTTCAAACTCAGGATCTTCAGATAATTCGAATACCCTGCCGGAAAGAATATTAATATTGCTTATATTCAGTTTTAGTTTTACCGGAGTTGCGCGATTGATGTTTACGACATGAAGGAAGATCCTGTTATCTGTACGGCTGGCTGTGATGTCAAGGCCAAACGGAACATTTGATACTTCAAGGTATTGATTTCCCGAATGTTTACGGTACAACCACATGATTTTAGCTACCGGCATCATGAAAGGTTTTCCTGATGGAACAGGAATCATTATTGCATTGACCTGCCACCTCGTTCCGCAGAAATCTGCAGCTGTTGCAATTTTAAGCAGGTCCCCGTTCCTTTCGTGTATATTTAAAAGTCTGGCGTACGAAACACCTGCAGCCCAGGATGATAAAACCTCACACCGGTTTCTTCCCGGTAAAGAATAATGACATTCGGTCATTGCCAAAGGTATTCTGGTAGAACTCAATTCATCCCTTATTCCTTTGATTTTATCTTCATGAAGCTTATAACCATTCATAAGTATTTCCCATACAGCTCCGGGATCTTTCCTGTATTCATTATCACGTAGAGGTGAATTCTTCAATGTCCCGGAAGGATTGAACATATGGTGAAAGGCGATATAGTCCAAATGTTTCCCGGCAATTTCAGACATCTTAGGTGCCCAGCCACTATCTCCCCAGCCAATTAACTTAATTGACGGATCTACAGCCCGCATAGCTTTTGAAAATTCAATAGTCTTATCTGCTGCAGTCTCAAGATCGAATCTGTTCTTACTATATGATGTCTCATTGCCAAGCTGCCATATATTTATAGTCAACGGATCTTTATAACCGTGCCTGATCCTCAATTTATTGGATGGATTATTACAATAGTCAACCCATTCAGCTGCTTCCTTAGCGTCGCCCTTCCGGATCTCACCTCTTTTATTTATTGCCCAGTCAGCCTGACCGTCAGATTCAAAGTTCACCGCCATCAGGGGATCTGCACCGACTCGCCTGCAAAAATCTACAAACTCCGCAGTTCCAATCTGGTTTGATTCCATCCCTCCCCACAGGATGTTGAACATTGGTTTTCTCTGGTTCCCTGGTCCAACCCCTTCTTTCCATTTATAATAAGACGAGTAACAACCTCCCCATCTGATCATCCCGGGAGATAATTCCCTGGTGATCTCTATTATATCATTATTCCAATTGCCGGTTCCATGATCCCATGCTGCCTCAACAGAGCTGTCGGTTACCCCGAGGGGCTCCATGAACTGCATATAAAGCCAGGGTGATAATTCAAATTTTGGTTCAGGATTTATATGCAATGTGGGTATGCGATCCTGTGGAAGGGATATTTTACCTGGTGTTATGATCACCGCCGCACTACCAGTACCGGTGATTTTTACAAAATCTCTTCTTCTCATTCTGAAAATTTAATCATATTACATACTAAATCATTGATATCGCAGCCATGCCGTTGCAACACAGTCAGCTTCAGAAACAAATCTTATCCATCTCGCATGAAAGGCTGCCGGGAATTCGTACTTAACCGTCTCCCCGGGTTTTACCTGAAATGTGAGATATGTCATCCATGGCCCATGCCCCAAAGGCTCTGCTTCGATCATAAAAGTAATTGTTCCGGATGAATTATGTGATAATTCCAGACTTCGTTTATCATAAAAACCGATAAGATATGGATCCGAGGGGACACCAGCGGTAACTTCTGAATTTTTCCAGGGACCTCCCTCGCCTACCGGCTTACCCATCCTCCATAAATCATCAATAACTCCTGCCCATACTGCAGCTTTTCCATCGGATGAAAGTATGATATGTGGATTTTGTTTAGCCAGTTCCGGATTTATTCCGGTCATAACCAGCATCCCCCTGTAAGATGCATAGTCATGGATCCTGAAATTATGTGAGGCAACAGGTCGTATTTTTGCAAAACCATCTGCGTTGTTTGCCGGAAGCTCGAAGAATGTTCCGGCACAATTGAAGAGGTCTCGTTCAGTAACCACCTCCCGGCAAAGTCGAAGAGCAGCAGCATTCGTCAGATCAGCAAATCCACGGTTGACAACCGGCAATCTCCATCTCCTGCCAAAATCATCCTGAATAAGTACCGAAGCCTCGTCGATAGTCACAACATTCCCGGGAATTACAAATTTTTTACGAATGAAATCAGCCATTTGGGGATCCTCTTTCCTTTGAAGATTCATATTACCATCCAGCTCATAATAGCCTGTTTCAGTAAAATCACCGCCAACGAATTGTCCGGCCAGCACTCCCAGAGCACGGCGATTATCTCCGAGGCCATAAAGAAGTCCTCCCATTGACTGATCAGCTGCAACATAGGATAATCCTGAAAACAAAGACTCCGGATGAGCATTTCGATTCTCGCTTCCTGTAAAAGAGAAATGAACAGTTGCCGTTGTGGCTTTATTTGTTTTCACCCTGATCCATTCAGCTTCTATATCCTGGGGAAATTCAATTCCTGAGGCATGTCCGGCTTTAACTGTGACTGTTTTAATATTTATCCAATTATTGTTACCCACTTTATCGGCTTCAAAAATAAAATCAGCATCCATGTTACCGGCATTCTGGATCCAGCAAAAACGCTGAGGCCATCCGGCAAAAAGAAATGGTTCGGAAGGATGTCCTGCAGAAACTTTCTCATTCAGCCAGACCGCACCTTCAGCAGTTGTCGGGCCGAGAGCATCAGGCTGATTTAAGGTGGTTATCCAGAGATTGGAATTGGACTGGCCCGGACCTTCAATAATGCCTTTCTCCTTTCTCTTATTAAGAAATTCTCTCTGTGCAGCATCATCACATCCAAAAACCAGCCTGTCCTGCCAGCGGGTAAAATCTCCGATTACCTTAAGATAAGCTGAGCGTGGCCTGATCCCCTTTGAATTTAATGCTGAAAATGTTCCGGGGAATCTCCAGAACATACCATGCATTGTCATCAGGTAATCGGGATTGCCGGTTGTTCCTACGTCTCTGATCCTCGGCCATTCTGTATTCCAGCCATGAGCCCCGTCATAGCTGTGACTGGCTTTGGGTAACCTGAAAAAATCCCACTTCCCTCCACTTCTTACCCCCAGTATGACTGATTTATGATCCCAGCCTGTAGCCCAGATCGGATCGGTTTCAGGATTTTCATTTCCATAGATACCGCCCGGACCGGTAACCTCACAAAACTGGTTTCGTCTTATAAGTTTCCAATCTTTACCATCCCACTCCGACAATGATCCTGCCTCAATATCAAACTTTTCCAGAGCCTCCTGTCCTGATTCACCATTATTGGCATAAACTACAACACCCTGTCCCGAATAGAAGCCTTTCCCATGTACTCCCTGAAGCAATGCACCGGGTATGTTAGCAGATGCATCATCACCCTTCTTAGCTGTTACGTTACTGTCTTCGTAAAGCATATGAACGTTGAGGGTGCTGACATCAACTTCATAGAAACCTTCCTCCATCGTTCCATAGTAAATTTTACTATGGGGATCAATAAGGTGACGTGCATTACCGGTATGTCTTCCAGGCATTTGTTCATAAGGAATTGTCCTTACATTACGGCTGGCATCAATAGCATAAGGACCTATGAACAACTGGTTACTTTCTTTATGGATCATCCTGTTGGCCGGAGTCCCGCCGATACTTTCTTTTCTTATATTCTGCTTAAGATCAGGAGTGATTTCATATAATTTATCGGAAGAACCGAAAGGAAGATGAGGACCATAAGTTATCACCCAGAGCCTGTCAGCCCAGGGAACTACAGCGCCTGTGCCACATTCATTTTCGTTGTTATAATATGCAAGATGGGGGTAAATGCCGCTGAAGGATCTGTACTGGATTGTACCATTATGGTTAAGGCAGCCAGTAAAGAAAACGTATGAAACAAGGACAATGATTTGTAATGTCCTGAAACAGATTATTTTTCCCTTACACATATAGCCAGGTTTTATGTATTCAGCCGGAATTATTTCCAAATACTGTTAACAACAAACTTAGCTTTTCTAAAGAGATTTTTAAAGTTGAGATCAAACAAATATGACTGAGAATATCAGACTATGTATCGCAACTAATTTTTACCTGCAATTATAAGGCCCATTAATTGATCTGATCCTGTAATTTTCTGTCGAATCGTCAATTATATATATCATAAAATCATTACCACCGGGATTTACTCTTATGACTATATGTCCCTGCTGGCTTTTTAATCTT
>CAYPHL010000094.1:0-16106 GCA_964410385.1 uncultured Rikenellaceae bacterium
GAAACCAGCCAAACTGATGACAAAAGATGAAAACCTTCTTCCTCACTGCCTTTCTGATGCTTTTCGTAACATCCGTGCTTTCGGGACAGACAGAAGCGCCGGTAAAGAAGCGGTATACTGCATCCAGAATTGCACAATCACCGGTAATTGACGGCATTCTGGATGAAGAATTATGGAGATCGGGAGAATGGATCGATGATTTTACCCAGTTCGAACCATATAACGGAAAACCTGCCTCCCAGAGGACCGAGTTCAATATCCTCTTTGATGACAATAATCTCTATGTAGGGATCAGGGCTTTCGATTCAAGCCCCGACAGTATAGTCCCGCGTCTTACCCGTCGCGATGAGGTTGACGGTGATCTTGTAGCAATAATAGTTGACAGTTTTCATGATCTCCGGACGGGATTTACTTTCGGAGTAAGCTCCGCAGGTGTAAAGTATGACCTGATGTTCACAAATGACGGTGAAAATGAAGATGAATCATGGAACCCCAACTGGTGGGTGAAAACATCGATTAATAATGAAGGATGGGTGGCTGAGATGAAGATTCCTCTAAGCCAGGTAAGATTTGATAAAAACTCAGGTGATGTATGGGGCCTCCAGATGGCAAGGATTTATTACAGGAAAAATGAGACAGACTTCTGGCAGCATATCCCGAAAGACTCCCCTGGTATTATTCATATGTTTGGAGAAATGACAGGCCTGGAGGGAATCAAACCCCGTAAGATCTTCGATGTCACACCTTACGGAGTTGCAAAGGCAGAGACATTTAAAAAAGAAACCGGAAATCCTTTCATGGAAAATGGAAGAAAATACCGATTAAATGGCGGTATTGATGCGAAAATCGGGGTCACCAACAATATGACAATGGACCTGACCATCAATCCCGATTTCGGCCAGGTTGAAGCTGATCCTTCAGTTGTAAATCTCACTGCCTACGAAACATTTTTTGAAGAAAAAAGACCTTTTTTCATTGAAGGCAATAATATTACGAATTTCAATATCGGTCTGGGCGATGGTGATGTCGGAAATGACAACCTGTTCTACTCCAGACGTATAGGCCGCCGCCCGCAGGGAAGCCCCGAAATGAAGGACGGATGGAACTCTGATATTCCGACAAACACTACAATACTGGGAGCAGCCAAACTTACCGGTAAAACAAGCAAAGGCCTCTCCCTCGGATTTATTGAAGCCATGACGGCAAACGAAAAAGCTGAGATCGCTACCACCGACGGGACAATCTATGAGTCTGTTGAGCCTCTGACCAATTATTTTATAGGAAGGGTACAAAAGGATTTCAGTGAAGGAAAAACAATAGTTGGAGGAATGGTCACAAGTACCAACAGGGATCTCGATGCAAAGCTGGGAAGCTTTATGCACAAATCAGCATATTCCGGGGGGATAGATTTTACGCAATATTTTAAGGACAAGAACTGGAAGTTCAATATCAGCACGGCCTTCAGCCAGGTAAACGGCTCAAAAGAAGCCCTTCAGCTTACACAAAAATCATCGGCAAGATATTACCAGAGACCTGATAATAATTATACAGAATATGATCCTGAAAGAACATCACTTGCCGGATCCGGCGGAAAGATCCAGATCCAGAAACTAAACGGCCATCTCTTCCTGATGGGAGCCACAATGTGGAGAACCCCGGGCTTCGAAATAAATGATCTTGGTTATATACAGGAAGCTGATGAAGTATTGTCTGTTCTCGTGGCAGGTTACAATGAATGGGAACCGAAAGGGATTTACAGAAATTACAATTTCAACGCAGATATCTGGACCGCATATAATTTCGGAGGACAACGGGTAGGAACAGGTTTCGAGTGGAATGGTTCAATGGGCTTTAAGAACTACTGGAATGCCTGGACCGGAGGAAATATAAGTACCTCCCAACTGTCTGCAGGAATGCTTCGCGGTGGTCCAATGATGAAAACCCCAGGAAATATGAGGCTCTACGGAGGATTCTCGAGTGATTTCAGGAAAAAACTTAACTTTTCGACGTTTGCAAATATCTCCTGGGGACTCGAAAAAAATTCGAGGAGCATCTTTACAGAGCTCGATATAACATACAAGCCCACAAATTTCCTCTATCTCACCCTCAGCCCGAGCTTTAACCCGTCCCGGACAGAACTGCAGTATGTTACCAGAAAAACCTATGGAGGAAACGATAAATACTTCTTTGCCAGTATCGACAGGAAAACTGTCAGTGCATCTTTCAGGGTAAATGTGAATCTGAGTCCGGACCTTACACTCCAGTACTGGGGACAGCCATTTATTGCTACCGGAAAATATCACGATCATAAAGTGATCCTCGATCCTATGGCTGATAGTTTCAGGGACAGGTTCTGGACATTCACCCCGGAACAGGAAACCTTTGATGAACAGCACAATCAGTACAGATTTGATCTGGATCTTGATGGCTCCACCGATTATATTATCGGAAACAGTAATTTCAAGGTAAGGGAATTCCTTTCCAACCTTGTCATAAGGTGGGAATATAATCCCGGATCAACTCTTTATCTTGTCTGGAGCCAGACAAGGGATTACTCCAACGGCATGGGAGAAATGAAGTATTTCAGCGATCTTGGTGACCTGTTCAACAGGGACAACAATATACCTCATAATATCTTTCTGATAAAATTCAGTTACCGGTTTGGTTTAAATTAGGTTTGTATTTTAGTTATGAGGTTGCGAGGCTGTCTCCGGACAGCCTTTTTTGTCTTGCGGTCGTGCACGACCTCACGACCACACGACCAAACCCGGCACTCTTTTTGCGGTAATTTAATGTGAAAACACCTCTGAATTGGAATAGTTGAAAGCGGTTGCCCTGTGGATGTTTAACAACTTAAAACTATCAAAATGAAGAGGATTAAAGAAAAGGTTCCCGGATTCGATGAGATCGTCTTTGAGAACCGCAACAAAGCCTACGGAGCCTATGATCTCCGGAAGCGCTACAAAGTAACCACCTGCCTTTCGACCTTAGGCGCCGTTATCCTTACCGTTATCCCTGTTCTGGCTCTGTCATTCAACACTAAACCCGGTATTGCCACGGGCAGAGATGAAATTATCGTGATCCTTGAACCAGAAAACATACCTGTCGAAGTGATCACTCCTCCCGAAGTTAAAATGCCTCCTGAACTTATTAAAGCTCCCGTCAACATTGCTCCCGAGGTTACAGCTGATACTACCATGGTAACAGATTTCATTCCAATAAGTGATGTTCTGATCGAAACCGTTTCTGACGGTCTTGTTGAGGATACCCTCTATGTTGTTGAAAAGCCGGCAGATATTGTTCCCGCCGAACCTGAGATCTTTATCCGTGTTGAAGAGATGCCGGAATTTCCTGGTGGCGAGCCGGCACTGCTTGCATATATTGCCAGAAACACTGTTTATCCCGAGGAAGCAATAATGAACAATATAAAAGGACGTGTCACTCTGAAATTTGTGGTCAATCCCGACGGATCTGTCGGGAAAATAGAGATCCTGAGAGGAATTGATCCTCTGCTTAATGAGGAAGCGATAAGGGTGATAGGCACACTGCCACGTTTCAAACCCGGCAAACAGAATGGAGTAGCTGTCCCGGTATGGTATTCAGTCCCCGTAAATTTCAGGATAACAGATATGAATTAGAATTATACAATGTAAGTAACTACGTATTATAATACGTTTTAAAAAACGTATTATAATACGTAGTTTGTAAACATGACATTCAACATTATTCAAGAACAACCCATCCCCTGCTCTTTCTCTTTTTGCTAAATGAAGGGAAAACTGAAGTAGTATAATATAGTCCCCGGGACTTTTATTTGAGAATTTTTCATATATTTCCATCAATACTTAAAAAACCTTCCCATGATAATTGAAAATGCTGCCGGTTCCAGAGAAAATCTGACTATTACCGATAATTATGACCTTATTGTTTGCGGCGGAGGCGTTGCCGCAGTCTGCTGCGCAATAACGGCGGCCCGCAATGGGGCAAAAGTGGCAATTGTCCAGGACAGACCGGTTCTGGGAGGAAATGCTTCCAGTGAAGTACGTCTCTGGGTTCTGGGCGCCACTTCACATATGGGGAATAATAACCGCTGGGCCCGGGAAGGTGGAGTAATAAATGAAATCCTTCTGGAAAACCTCTATAGGAACAGGGAAGGTAATTCTATTCTTTTTGACCTGGTACTGATTGATAAGGTTCAGGCAGAAAAGAATATAACCTTATATCTTAATACAGCTATACATGCCGTTAACAAGAAAAATAAAAGGAATATAAAAAGCATAGAGTGTTTTAATGCACAAAATTCAACATCATATATTCTTTCTGCAAAGCTTTTTGCTGATTGTACGGGTGACGGTATTGTGGCTTATAATTCAGGAGCTTCCTTCAGGATGGGAGCAGAAGAAAAGGAAGAATTTTCAGAAGGATTTGCATTATATAAGGATAAAGCCGGTGAACTACTCGGACATTCCATGTATTTTTATGTAAAAGATACCGGAAGAAAAGTCAGATTCATACCCCCGGCGATTGCACATAAAAATGTTGAGAGTGCAATTCCAAGACTTAAAAATATCAATCCTAAAGAAGCCGGATTAAGCATGTGGTGGTTCGAATGGGGTGGACGCCTGGATACTGTACATGATACCGAAAAGATCCGTTTTGAACTGCTCAAAGTTGTTTACGGTATCTGGAATTATATCAAAAATTCCGGCAATTATCCTGATATGGATACTTATACACTGGAATGGGTAAGCACTATCCCCGGGAAAAGAGAAAGTCGCCGTTTTACAGGTCATTATATCCTCACCCAGAACGATATAGTTGAGCAGAAATATCACTATGATGATGTGGCTTTCGGGGGATGGTCGATGGATCTTCATCCTGCCGATGGGATTTACTCTCCGCTCAGCTCCTGTTTCCAGTTGCATTCCAAGGGTGTCTATACAATCCCTTACCGTTGTTATGTGAGCCGCGATATCGTTAATCTGTTCATTTGCGGAAGAATGGCATCCGCCACACATGTGGCACACGGCTCCACACGTGTTATAGGGACTTGCTCCCACGGCGCCCAGGCAGCAGGCATGGCAGCATCCCTGTGCATTAAAAAGGGAGTTACCCCTGCTTATTTTATAAATGAGAAAAATATTAGAGAGCTCCAGAAAGAACTGGTGTTCAACGGACAACATATACCAAATATCTCATTCACCAATCCTGTCACCGATAAAGCAGTAATTACAACATCCTCAACACTTGAACTCAAAAATATGGGATTTGAATGCGGATATCAGCCACTGAACAATGATAAAGCTGTCATCATACCCATATCAGGAATTAGCCCTGAGATATCGGCGAAATACAGGGCGTACATGGATACAACCCTAATTGTGGAATTATGGACCAGTAAAAAAGCAGAGAATTTTTCACCGGAAGTCCTTCTGGAAAGCCAGGTTCATGATATACTAAACGGGGAAGGCGAACTATATATCAACTTTGAACCGGTTGTAGATGAGGGATATGCTTTTATCACATTCAGGAAAAATGAAAACGTTGAACTGATGATGAGTAATACACTCATTTCATCAATACTGACTGTTGAAAAAAGAGGCCGCCAGGTGCCTCCGGAAAATTATGGTGTTGAAGAATTTGATTTCTGGACACCAAAACGAAGACCGGAATATAAAAACATTGCTCTTACATTTCATAAGAAAATAACTTCGTTCTCGGCAGAAAACCTCAAAACGTCTATATTCAGACCGTCCATTAAATCAAACTGCTGGATTGCAGAAATGGATGATAAAAATCCATGGATAGAATTAAAATGGGCAGAAGCTCAAGATATTAGCAAAATCAGGCTGTTCTTTGATGTCGATTATGATCACCCTATGGAATCGGCTCACAGGATTCAGCCTGAGAGTATAATGCCCTTTTGTGTGAGGAAATTCAGAATAAAAGATCAACAGAGAAATCTGCTTTGTGATGTCAGTAACAATTACCAGGGGGTATTTGAACTCTCATTCAGCCTACCAAAAAAACTAACATCATTCAGGATTGAGCTTGAAAAACCTGCTGAAAATGTACCTGTAGCGCTTTTCGGAATAGTATGCCTGTAAAAGAATATATTTAAGATCTTCAACCCCGACTTTTAACCCAGAATGATTTTCATGAAAAGAAGAGATTTCCTGACATACAGTTTGATCAGCGCCCCGGCTCTGGCAACAGAAATTTCCCCTTTATCCCTGATTAATTATAAAGCATTAAGGAAGCTCCCTCCGGATTTGAAACTCTCATTTCAGGATGGGATAGCTCCCGGGAAAAATCCTGAAGAAAGATTTGATTTCATGGAGGAACATGGAATTGAAGGCTTTGAGCCTAAGGGAACCGACATTTTGAATAATACCGGTAAAATTCAGAACCTTTTAAGATACAGAAATATTAAAATTAGCGCTGTTAAGTCAGGATACAGAGGTTTTCTATTTTCGTCTGACCATTCAGTAAGAAATAAACATGGGAATATCATCAGAGAGATGATTGCTGCTGCAGGAGAACTTAAAGCTACAGGGGTTATAATAATTCCTGGTACCGGCAAAAAAGTACCGGGAAATTTTAAAAAGTCTGACTTCTTCAAATATTCTCTTGAAGAGTTGTCCACATTAGCCGAATATGCAACAAAGCATGACACTACAATAATCCTAAAGCCGGTAAACAGAAAAGAATCTTCATTCATCAATACCATTGCGCAAACGGCTGAGATATGCAGGTCGGTCAATTTGAAAGGGCTAAGGTGTATGGGTGATTTCTGGCACATGACATTAGAAGAAACATCCGATATGGATGCAATTATATCCGGGGGAGAATTTCTGAACCATTTTCATATTGCCAGCCGCAAATCACGATTTCTGCCTGGCACTGATGGTTATGACGATGACTATACCGAAGCATTCAGAGGGCTTAAGAAAATTAATTACAGGGGATATATCAGCCTTGTCTGCGGTATTTCAGGCGACAGAAATTTAACAGTCCCCTCTTCTGTCAGTCTTATAGAGAGCCAGTGGCTTTCATCTTAATAATACAAATCTTAAAGCCGGATAATTATTCTATGGAATGTTTTTCAATCCTGCCCTGAAATTGAATTTACCCGGACATGTTGTATCCGGGTGTAAAAAATTTCTGATATTTGTTTATAATAATCAATATTTTTATCTCAAACCCTAAAACCTGGTATATGAAAAAAGTAATTGATCTGTTTCGGGTATACCTTTTAAATAAAGTATATCTGATCAAATTCCGGAAATTAATTATTCTGACACTGGTGTTTTCGCTTACCGGTGCTTTTAATGCTTATGGCGGATATGGCTATTCTGATGAATCAGGATCCGGTCCGTTTGTTTCAACCCTGTCGGAAAACAACATACAACAGGGTCAGGTAAGCGGAACCATTACGGATCAGCAGGGGAATCCGCTACCCGGAGTAACGGTTCTTATCAAAGGTACTACTTTCGGTACGCTGACAGACAACGCAGGAAAGTATACATTAAGCAATGTACCGCCAAACTCAATTCTGGTATTCTCATTTATAGGTTCTTCAACCCAGGAAATACCTGTTAACAGCAGAACTCTTATCAATGTAACCATGCAGGAAGAAACTGTCGGACTTGAGGAAGTGGTGGTTATAGGATACGGATCACAAAGAAAGGTAGACCTTACCGGATCTGTTGAAACAATCAAATCAACTGAGATTGTAAAACAACCTGTTGCCCAGGTCTCTCAAGCTCTTGTCGGACTTACTCCGGGACTAACAGCCATTCAATCCAGTGGTCAGCCTGGCGCTGATAATTCCACATTGCGGATAAGAGGGATCGGATCGATAGGAGCTTCCAATGACCCCCTTATCCTGATTGACGGTGTGGCAGGCGATATTAACGACCTTAATCCGAATGATATAGATAATATTTCGGTATTGAAAGACGCCGCTGCTGCTGCAATTTATGGTTCCCGTGCATCAAACGGTGTTATACTCGTTACAACTAAGCGTGCAAAGTCAGGTCAGCTGTCGCTTAAATATTCAAACTACATCGGCTGGCAGAAACCAACAGAGCTTCCTGAATACCTCGGAGCTCTCGACTTTCTCAAATATTCGGGAGAATCCCAGACAGTCATAGATAATTATGCATCAAAAATGAAAACCGATCCAGATCTTTATCCCGATACAGACTGGGTCGGAATGCAGTTCAGCGAAAACGGCTTTCAGCAATACCACGATATGACTGCGAGCATAGGTACTGATAAGATAAGGACCATGGCCTCCGTCTCAGTACTTGACCAGGGTGGAAATATAGTAAACTATAATTTCAACAGATATAATGGCAGGTTCAATACTGATTTTATCCTTTCTGAAAAACTGGATGTGAATTTTGATATAAGTTTTAACAGATCGAGGAGGGTTTCTCCGGCCACAAGCCTCACCTATATTGTCCAGGACGATTATCGTATCCCTCCTATTTACCATGCCATTCATACTGACGGATCATGGGGTGACGGATGGCAGGGTCAGAATCCGATTGCTGCCGCAAGGGCAGGCGGACTGACAACAAACCTGTGGAATTATTTCCGGGGAGTTCTCAAAATAAATTATAAACCCATCAAAGACCTGACTCTTTCGATGATGTATGCTCCCGAATATGACGATTCCTACAGCAGCTCTTTCACAAAACAGTACAAAACTATAATAGACTGGACCAGTAAAACAACCAGGTTCTATCCCAGCCGTAATGGTTTGTCACAAAGTAACTCAAAGGCTTTCACAAATAACTTCAATGTACTTGCCACATATACCAAAATACTCAACGATCATAACATTACAGCACTTCTCGGTTATGAATTCATCAAATATGAATGGGCAAATTTCGGGGCTTCACGACAGGATTATATCCTCGATAATTTTGAGGTTTTAAATGCCGGTTCGGCTGAAAGTGATGCCAACAGCGGATCTGCAACACATTCCGGACTGGTTTCATATTTCGGCCGTCTGAACTATGCATTCAGGGATAAATACCTCTTTGAGGCCAATTTAAGAAGAGATGCTTCTTCCCGCTTCCAGGAAGAGAACCGTGTATCATATTTCCCCTCATTTTCTGCCGGGTGGAGAGTTGCCAGGGAATCATTTATGGATAATCAGAACCTGTTTTCCGATCTTAAACTACGCTTTTCATGGGGCCGTCTCGGAAATCAGCAGATAGGGAGCGATTTCCCCTATGCATCTTCAATTGCTATCGGATCAAGCAACTTCGTATTTAACAATGCTATCATTACCGGAGCAACACAGAATGTACTTGCAAACAGCCTGATCCAGTGGGAAACAACTGAAACAACAAACATTGGTCTTGATGCAGGGCTCCTTAACCAGAAACTGACATTTACCGCTGATTATTATGTCCGGAAGACATATGATATTCTTCTCAGCCTGCCGATACCCAATGTAATAGGTCTTTCACCTTCAATGCAAAATGCAGGTAATGTAGAGAACAAAGGCTTTGATTTTTCAGTCGGATGGACGGAATCACGCGGTGATTTTTCATATTATGCCAGGCTGAACTTCTCCGATGTTAAAAATAAAGTAACTAACCTCTCAGGAGTAGGGCCTATCATCTCGGGGATATCAATAACAGATATAGGTTATCCTATCGGCTCTATCTACGGATTCGAATCAGCCGGAATATTCCAGGACCAGGAAGAAATAAATTCAGCACCGGCACAGTTCGGGACTTTAGTCCCCGGTAATATAAGATATAAGGATCAGCTGACAATCGATACCAATAATGACGGAGTACCTGATAAGGCAGACGGGAAAATCAATCCTGATGACAGGGTGATCATAGGAGATCCTTTCCCCAGGCTGTCATTTGGCCTGAACCTTGGAGCAACATACAAGGGATTCGATCTATCTGCCAGCATGCAGGGAGTCGGGAAAAGAGATATACTTTTGCAGGCCGATATGGTATGGCCATTATGGAATGCCGGTAAGATACAGAAATGGCATATTGAGGAGTGCTGGTCGACGGACAATAAAGACGCAAAATATCCCATAATTAAAGCTACAAGCTCAGGCAGCAACGACGCTCAGATGTCCAGTACCTGGGTCTTCAATGCAGCATATTTCCGACTCAGAAATATAACGCTGGGATATACAATCCCTGAAAAATGGCTTACAGATTTCTTTATTAAAGGTATCAGGATCTATTGTTCGGGATTGAATCTGCTCACATTCGATAAACTGCCTGCAGGGGTTGATCCCCTGGTCCCGAACGGGTCATCCGGAGGTATATTCCCTGTCACTTCAAATTTCTCGATAGGTATTGATGTCAACTTCAAGTAATAACGATAAAAATACTACTATATATGAAAACTTATAATAAATATATCATACTGCTTATCGTTCTTATTTCATTTACAGGATGTGATAAGCAGATACTCGATCTTGATTCCCTTACCGAACCGGTTGATGCAACTTTCTTTTCCAATGAGAAGGAGCTTGAACTTGCATTAACAGGTACTTATGGTTCGCTTTTACGGCTTGATTACGGGGCAGCATACCAGATCGGCCTTGATAACGGATGTACGGATATAGGTATAACCAGAGGCTGTGCAACAGACAATATCGGTGCCGGAACCCATAGCCCCACCACAGGAGTTTTCCAGGATCTCTATTCTTATTATTACAGAGGTATAGGAAGGGCAAATAACCTGCTCCAGAATATGGAAAGGGCAAAAGATGTAGTTCCTGAAGCCAGGTTTCTGCAGATCGAGGCCCAGGCACTGGTCCTGAGGGCATATTTTTATCATTACCTTACTGAGTTTTTTGGAGATGTGCCATATATTGACAAAGTTGTTACCAAACCGGAAGATGGCCTGATTGCCAGAACACCCAAGGCTACTATAGCACAGACACTGCTTGCCGATCTTCAGAAAGCGGCAGATAATCTCCCGCTCACATTTGCCGAAAAAGGACGAATAACAAAAGGTGTCGCACTTGCCCTGAGAGCAAGGATAGCTCTGTATAATAAACTGTACACCGAAGCAGCTGCTTCGGCACAAGCTGTCATGAATATTGAACAACAGGCTGGCTACAACCTCTATCCCGACTATGAGAAACTGTTCCAGAGGGCAGGTGAAGGTTGTGCGGAAATTATGTTCGTAATGCCTTTTAAAGATGGATTCCAGACTTCTTCCTGTTTCCCGCTTGGATCAAGAAATGCCGGTTCTTATACAACCATAGCACCCACACAGTCAATGGTCGACTCATACGAGGCTTCCGATGGCCTGCCAATAGACGAATCAGCAGTTTATAACCCTTCGAAACCATTCGAGAACAGGGATCCCCGGTTAAAGGCTTCCATTGTTACACCTCAGAGTGCATGGGCGGGATTTATTTTTGAGAGCCATCGTGACAGCATTACCTACAGGTTTATCGACGGCAAATCTGCAGGATCTAACAGGGACTGCAGAAAAGTAGCCTGGCCGGCTGCATTCTGCGGCTATAACTGGAAAAAATATAATGATGAAGATGCACAAAAGATCAAACAGATGTATTCCGAAATTGATTTTGCCCTGTTAAGATATGCGGAAGTCCTTCTTACATATGCCGAAGCAAAAATAGAATCAAACTCTGTCGATGCATCTGTACTGACAGCCATCAATCGTGTACGTGCCCGGGCATATAAGGTAAATGTTGCCGATGTTGATAATTATCCTGAAATAACCACTACCGACCAGACAGAACTTAGGAAAATCATAAGAAGAGAACGAAAGGCAGAACTGGCAAATGAGGGTTTCAGATTGTTTGATATAAGAAGATGGAGAATTGCTGAAAAAGTTATGCCTGTAACAATCTATGGCAGAATACTTAATGAAAAAACAGCCACTCTGATACCATCTATCGATGATGATGGTTTTGTATCCTATGCCGGTATTGAAAGCCAGTATGATCTGAATACTGACGGCAGATTCACCAATGCTCAGAACAGGCTTTTCGATAAGAACAGAGATTACCTGAGCCCGATCCCTCAATCGGAAATTGATACATATGCCGGATTCGGGATCGTCCTTCAACAGAATCCCAATTATTAATAAGCCCTTAAAGCTTCTAAAACAAATAATGATGAAACTGATACATAAAATTCTGCTGCCGGCAATTGTAGTTGCAGGACTTTCGGCCTGCAAAAATACTCCCAGCCAGGTTTTTGTGGAAGCAGAAAGTTTCAGTGATCCCGGTGGCTGGGTTATTGATCAGCAGTCAATCGATATCATGGGATCATCATATTTGCTGGCACATGGTCTGGGTGTCCCTGTAAAGGATGCCCGGACCAATATTACTACTCCTTCAAAGGCGAAGTACCGGGTCTGGGTCAGAACACGCGACTGGGTCGCCCCCTGGGGCGTTGAAGGCTCACCCGGGAAATTCAGTCTTCTTGTTAATGATTTACCTCTTGAGACAGTTTTCGGAACTGAAAGCGGATCATGGCACTGGCAGGACGGTGGAACTGTCCGTCTCGATAAAGGGGAAGCCCGACTGGCAATACACGATCTGACAGGTTTTGAGGGAAGATGTGATGCAATACTTCTTACCACTGACAAAAAATTTATTCCACCAGATGATAAGAATACGCTGGACAGCTTCCGAAGAACAGTTTCCGGTCTCAACAATAGTCCGGATGATGGCGGAAATTATGACCTGGTGGTAGTGGGCGGGGGGATGGCCGGATGCTGTGCTGCCGTCAGTGCTGCCAGATACGGTTGTAAGGTTGCTCTCGTGCAAAACAGACCGGTATTGGGAGGAAATAACAGCTCAGAAGTCAGAGTCGGACTATCGGGTCTGATATATAAAGAACCCTATCCGAAACTGGGAAGACTCGTTGATGAAATAGGATCAATTGGACACTGGACACTCTACGAAGCAAACCTTGATCCGGCTTCACCCCGGAGCAAAAACATTCTGGAAGTAATTGCAAATCATCCGGAAAAGAAAATTCATAATGCGGGACCAGCCAGTAACTATGGCGATGACAGGAAGAAAGGCGTTGTGGAAAGTGAACCCAATATCACTCTATACCTGAATACACATGTTATTGAAGCAGAAAAAGAAGGTGACAGGATCATTGCAATTACAGGGAAAGATATAAGGACAGGAAAAGAAGTAAGACTGACGGGAAAGCTCTTTGCCGATTGCACGGGTGACGGCAATCTGGGTTTCCTGGCAGGAGCTGATTACAGGATAGGCAGAGAATCAAAAAGCGAGACAGGTGAATCAGGAGCTCCTGAAAAAAGCGATAGTCTGGTGATGGGGACTTCAGTTCAATGGTATGCAAATGAAACAGAAGGATCCTCATCATTTCCTGATTGTCCGTGGGCCGTAAATTTCGATGAAAAAACATGTTTTAAGGTAAGCAGAGGAGATTGGGACTGGGAAGCCGGACTGACCAGAGACCAAATAATGGAAATTGAATTTATAAGGGACTATGCTTTCAGGGTAACCTATGGCAACTGGGATTTTATAAAAAATAAAAGTGCCGATAAGGCAAAGTTTGATAAATGGAAGCTCGAATGGGTTGCTTTTATTGGCGGAAAAAGAGAATCCAGAAGACTTATGGGAGATGTGATCCTTAAAGAACAGGACCTTCTGAACAGGATTGAGTATCCCGATGCTTCATTTACAACAACCTGGGGTATTGATCTTCACTATCCGGTAAGCTCTGAAGGATTTACCGGAGAGCCATTCCGGTCGGTGGCAGAAACAGTAAAGATTGATCCTTATGCTGTACCATACAGATGCCTTTATTCCAGGAATGTCAGCAATTTATTCATGGCCGGCAGGTGCATAAGTGTCACTCACGTGGCACTTGGGACAGTCAGGGTGATGAGAACCGGCGGCATGATGGGTGAAGTGGTCGGAATGGCGGCATCGATCTGCAAAAACAATAGTGCACTCCCCCGGGGTGTTTATGAAGATCATCTCAACGAACTGAAAAAACTGATGACGGAAGGAGTACCGCAAAAGAATTAACGATAATTGAAAAGGTTCCGGGTTAAGGGAACTCTGAAACTCTGAAACTCTGAAACTCTGAAACTCTGAAACTCTGAAACTCTGAAACATTGAAACAAACCGTTGATATAAATAAAATAAACCATCTAAACTGATAAAATATGGCTACACGAAAAATCCTCATAACATGTGTCCTGCTTCTTGCCGCTCTGGCATCATGCGATCGCGGGCAGTATCATAAACTAATCGAAGCGGAAAGCTTTGATGTGAAAGGCGGCTGGGTAGTTGATCCCCAGTTTGTCGAGCAAATGGGATCACCGTATCTGCTTGCACATGGACTTGGAATACCTGTGCAAAATGCAAAGATGACCTTTGAGCTCCCATCAAAGGGAAGGTATCATGTCTGGGTAAGAACGAAGAACTGGGTTCCCGGGGAATGGGAAGCTCCCGGAAGGTTTCAGCTGATCATAAATGATAAGGAACTTAGTACGATCCTGGGGACTGAAGAAGGCTGGAACTGGCAGTATGCAGGGAAAGTATCATGCAAAGATGTCAACTGTGCCGTTGAGCTGAAAGATCTTACCGGTTTCGAAGGGAGATGCGATGCGATCTATTTCACTACTGAAAAAATTATGCCTCCCTCCGATCCTGAAGAATTGCTTTCGTGGCGCAGGGAAATGCTTAATGAAAGCGATATTCCGCAAAAAACAGAAGCTTTTGATCTGGTGGTTGTCGGCGGAGGTATTGCCGGATGTGCAGCATCAATAGCAGCTGCAGAACAGGGATTAAAGGTGGCACTTGTTCATGACCGTCCGATACTCGGAGGAAATGCCAGCAGTGAGATCAGGGTTCATACCGAAGGGATCACCTGGAAAGCCGACAGGATCCTGAGTATGCTTAATACTGTCTGGTGGCCGAACGGTTCTCCGGATGCTGTCCTGGATGATAAAAAACGCCATGATAATATGGCTGAATATGATAATATATCCATATATCTTAACTGGAGAGCTTATACTACAAATGTGACTTCCGATTCCATAACATCAGTTGATGCAAAGCACACCTCGACAGGTGAAACAATGAGGTTTACCGCTCCCCTTTTCATCGACTGCACAGGAGATGGCTGGATTGGTTACTGGTCAGGTGCAGAATATATGTATGGAAGGGAGGATTCTTCAAAATACAATGAGAACTGGGATCTGCATAAAGAATTGTGGAGTCCTGCAAAGGCTGACGGAAGGGTCATGGGTGCATCGGTTCTTTGGAGAACCGTTGATACCGGGAAGCAGGCTGTGTTTCCTGAAGTACCATGGGCAACGGATGTTGCCGGGGACTATTCAGCTACTATGGGGACCTGGAAATGGGAATTTTCAAGCAATGATCTTCATCAGGTTGATAATGCTGAAGATATCCGGGATCACATGTTAAGGGCTATTTACGGATCATTTTCAAATGCAAAAAAAGATCCTGCAAATGCGAATCTTGCCCTGGAATGGACATCTTATCTTGTGGGTAAGAGAGAGTCCCGCAGGTTGGTGGGAGATTATATTTACACTTTTGTTGATGAAAAGACCATGAGGGAATTTCCCGATGCCGTCGCTATGGAAGAAAGAGACATTGATGTACATTACCAGCAGAATCTTAAGGATCCGTCACAGCCGGATTTTATGTCTGAAGCATTGTTTTACAAAGTCGATCATTATTATATCCCATATCGGACTCTTTATTCAAAGAACATTAAGAATCTCTTTATGGCGGGCAGGTGTTTCAGCACATCTCATGTCGGGCTGGGCGGTCCAAGGGTAATGCATACAACAGGGCAGATGGGAGTTGCAGTCGGATATGCAGCCTCGCTTTGCAGGAAATACAGCACAAATCCGCGAGGCGTTTACCTGAATCATATTGATGAGTTGAAAAAACTGATAGATGACTGCAGCAAGTAGAGGCTGAGGTTAAGGTTGAGGTTTAATATCGTTGCGAACTGCCAACTGCCAACTGCCAACTGAGCACGGATCGAAGATAAGGTTAAGGTTGAGGTTGAGGTTGAGATATTAAAAAATTTTACTATTTTTGC
>CAYPHL010000095.1:0-9446 GCA_964410385.1 uncultured Rikenellaceae bacterium
CCCGTAGCTTTTTCTATCATTTCGTTCCAGTAATATCTTGCACCCGGCAGAAATACTTTTTCCTTAAGATATTCTCCTGCAGCCTTTTCTCCAACAAGTGAAAGGTTATCAGTTATATTGGCTTCAATATACCCGTACAGCTGTGAAGCCAGAAGCTCACCGAGAAGGTAATTATGATAATAACAGGGATAAAGAGCAACATGTATCTTTGTTGCCCAGTCAGGCATATTTCGTCCTTCGGGTCTGGTCAGCATCTGGTATTTCTCTGCAAGATCCCACCAAAGTTTGTTAAGGTCCTGGTCAGGGTTTTCATACATTGATTTCTCAAAACGGTACATCACCTGCACCCAGCGGCTGAAGACAAGCATCTCAAGTCTCAGTGATTTCCTGGCATTGTCAGAGATCTTTTCTGCTTCTTCCTGGCTGATAATTCCCATTTTTTGCATCCAGCCGGGATCTTTGGCAAGCCTTCCGAAAAGGTTTGCAATTGCCTCGGTTGTAAAGGTATGAGCTGCATCACGTAATGTGAAAGGAAGACTCCTGTCGTTATAATAGGAATAAACCCCATGGCCGAGTTCGTGAAGAATAGTATTCATCCAGTAGGAATCGGGACGGATGTTATCAAGTGTCCTGACATCACCTTCACGATCGATATCTGTACAGAAAGCGTGCTGGTTTTTCCCGGGTTTCTCATACAGGTCACTCTTTGCCAGGATAGCATCGACATTTAGTCCGATCCCGTCATAGAATGTTGCAGCAAGTTTTACCGGATCCTGGGATGCATAATATTTATCGAAATCAACAGGATAAATCTCGGGAGCTTCCTGGAAATACCTGTTCTGGTAGTGCCATGGACGAAGTTCCGCTGTTTTTATCCTGTATTGCTTCGAAAAATATCTATCAATATCATTTTTAAGACTTGCAAAATTATCCCTGGTGAGGTTATCGAGTTCATCCAGTATTGCCGTTACCTCTGCCGGATCCTGTCCCGAGAGTTTCAGACTCATTTCATGGTAATTGCCAAAGCCGAGTTTTGTGGCGATCAGATTGCGGTGTTTAACAAGTGCAATAATTTCTTTTTCCACTTCCGGGCCAATCATCTTATGAGCTTCCCATGCTGTACGGAGTTCGTCGCTGTTTTTCGAGTTCCTTAGAACATCCTCCACCTGATTGTCCGAAAGTTCTTTTCCATTGACCTTTGCCCTGAAGTTCAGGTATTTTTTATTGATCTCGGTCTCCATCCTCAACCGTTGAGAAATAAGAGAGGTGTCGACCTGGTTGCCGAGATATGCATCAAACAGCAGGTCGAGCTGCCGGGCCAGAAGCGGATCCTTTACAGCACCTGATTCCTTTATCTCTTTGAGTTCCTTAAAAGCTGCCGCATCGGTGAACAGCTTTGTATATTCAAAAGAAGCCTTTTCGCTAAGCGCCAGATCTTCATCACTTCCTGATATATTGGCGTTCCATGATGTTATACCGGCTTCACGGTAAAGTGGAATGGAAACCTTTTCGAACTCAGAAATGAATTTTTTCATTCTGCTCTCCATCTTTTCCTGTTCTGATGCACAGGAATTCAATATAATAAATACCACTGTAATAATGTTTAGAATAGTTTGTTTTCTCATTTTTAAGAAGGTTTAAGACTTACGAAGGTAATAAAATGCATCTTTTTTCAGTATGGTTCGGGTAAAACTTTTAAATTTGAATTTCTTCTCTGATATTCTGATAAGTCAATGGAAATGATTTTTTATATCGGGGCATTCTTTGGCGGTATCCTGATAGCCTGGCTGATCACAAGATCGGTACTGGTTTCGAGGATAAAGGCTAAAGTTGCAGAGATAGAGGATCTTACAAAGAAGAACAGTTTTCTTGAAGCGAATCTCCGGGCTCAGGAAAAGAGCCTTGAAGAGGTAAAGGATGCTATGCTGAATACATTTAAGGCAGCAGCATCGGATGCACTTCTTCAGAATAACCTTCAGTTCATTAATCTGGCAAAGCCTCAGCTGGAAGCCCAGGTGAATGCTTCAAAGAGTGATCTCGAGCAGAAAAAAGTTGCGATTGAGGAGATGCTTAAACCGGTAAAGGAAGCTATTGACAGCTATAAATCGAAGATCGACCTGCTGGAGGTAGGATCTAGCAAGACATTCGGTGAGATTTCGAAAACTCTGGCGGATCTTCAGAAGACCCATAACTCTCTTCAGAAGGAGACAGGTGCTCTTGTCAATGCTCTTCGTAATCCCAGGGTCCGTGGACGGTGGGGCGAGATCGGTCTTAAACGTGTTGTTGAGTTCTCGGGAATGTCAGCCCATTGCGATTTCATGGAACAGGCATACAGGGAAGGAGAAGATTTGACCATGAAGCCGGATATGATTATCAATCTTCCCGGAAACGGACATATAGTAGTTGACTCCAAGCTTCCCCTCGATGCATATCTTGACGCCCTTGAGACAGATGATGAGCAGATCAGGAGCCGGCTTTTTGAAAAACATGCCAGGGATCTCCGCGATCATATGAATAAGCTCAGCAAAAAACAATACTGGTCCCAGTTTGAGAACACTCCTGATTTTGTTGTTCTCTATATGGAAGTCGAATCGGCATTCAATGTAGCATTGATGACCGACAAAACCCTTCTGCAGGATGCGATGAATAACAAGATAATCCTCACTACTCCGACAACTCTGATAGTGGTGCTTAAGTCTGTCGCAATGTCGTGGCAGCAGCATAACATAACCGAGAATGCCATGCAGATAATGAATGCTGCAATGGAACTGTACAGCAGGGTGAGTATTTTTGCAGATCATTTTGAGAAAGTAGGGACAGGCTTGAAAACAGCACTGAAAGGATTCAACGATGCGGCAGGTTCATGGGAAAGCCGTGTTATTCCAGCCGGCAGAAAGCTTGAACAGCTGCAGGCAACTGATAATAAAGGAGTATTGCCAGGCCTCGATATAATAGACAACCCTGTAAGGGAAATCAGGAAACCTGAAGAATAGGATAGTGATGTTTATAATGTTTTACCATTCAGAAATATGATCAGACGAATCACTTTGAATTTATCGGCTGTGTCGGTAATTTCCATCTTCCTGATGATATGCTGCAGCAGCGGCTCCGGGAAAAAAGACACGGTAAAATTATCTGCAGAATTACCTGATTATGACAGTACATACCTTTTCAACGGTAAGGACCTTGATGGATGGGAGATCACAAATTTCGGTCCGCAGGGACCTGTTTATGTCTCGGGTGGATCCATTGTCCTGGGAATGGGAGAAGGTTGTACCGGTATTACCTGGAAGAAAGAATTTCCTGAAAAGGATTACAGGATCAGTCTGGAAGCAAGACGCGTACAGGGGAATGATTTTTTCTGCGGGATGACATTCCCCGCAGGTAAGGAGCCTTGTTCCCTGATAGTAGGGGGCTGGGGAGGGACCACAGTGGGATTAAGCAGCATCAATTCGATGGATGCTTCTGAAAACCAGACAACCAACTTTATGGTATTTGAAAAAGAAAGATGGTACAGGATAAGTCTTCTTGTTCATGCTGATACGATAAGGGCGACAATCGATGATAAGGTGGTTGTGAACTTTGTGAAAGACAAATTTGATGAACTCTCAATCCGCCCGGAAGTTGAGCTTTCAAAACCTTTCGGGATAGCTTCATGGTATACAACTGCTGAGCTGAGGAATATACGGCTGGAAAGGATTCAGAATTAATCTTTAACAACTACCTTCGTGTCCTTCGTGTGAACTTTGTGCTCTTTGTGGTTAAATAAAAAATGATCAGAAACCAATAGCAAACCATATATGAGAAAGTTGTATTTTTTATTCCTGATAGCTGTAATAATGGTCTCCTGCAAGACCAGTCAGCTGTCACTGACTGTCGTGGAACCAGCGCCTGTCACTCTTCCACGGGAATTAAAGAAGGTGGGAGTGATAAACCGCAGCATTCCTACCGACCAGACGAAGACACTGGATATAATCGACAAAGCCCTTTCACTGGAAGGTGCAGACCTTGATAAGGACGGGGCAGAGCAGTGTATCGTGGGACTGACGGATGAGCTGATGAACAACCGCCGGTTTGATGAGGTGAAGAACCTCAGCGATATTGATTTCAGGACCCCGAAGCTGGGAGATATATTTCCTGTCCCGCTATCATGGGAAATAGTGGATAAGATCAGCAGAGAGAGGAGCATCGATGCAATCTTTGCACTTGAGTTTTATGATACCGAAACAAAACTGAATTATTCAACGGGCAAATCAGAAATTAAAACACCCTTTAATATCGCAATCCCGGCAGTCGAACATCGTGCTAACATGGAGACGCTGGTCAAAACAGGATGGAGGATATATCTTCCGGCCGGCAGAGTTATTGCTGATGAATTCAGGCATCTTGAATCAGTTGTATATACCGGTAAGGGAGTCAATCCGCTGGTTGCTGTGGCCGGTCTGGTAAAACGCAAAGACGCAATAAAGGAAGTCAGCAATATGGCTGGTCATGGTTATGCTTTAAGGCTCATTCCTTTTGAGTTACGCGTAATACGGGATTATTTTGTTAAGGGTACCGACAATTTTAAAATAGCAAAAAGAAAAGCACAGACGGGTAAATGGGATGAAGCCGGATTGTTATGGGAAAAGGAGACAACAAATCCGAAACCTGAGATTGCCGGCAGAGCCTGCCATAATATGGGCATAATCAATGAGATAAACGGGGATGTTGATGCCGCTCTGTCCTGGGCACAGAAAGCTTATGAGGATTATAATATAAGAAAATCCCTTGAATATACACGGATCCTTGAGAACCGGATTAGGAAAAGGGAAATACTGAGAGAGCAGGAGCAATAAAAGCTCAGGGCAAAGGGCGAAGAGCGAAGAGAGAAGGGCAAACTAATAGCTAAGAGCAGGAGAAATTTAGTATGTTAAAATTCTTTTTCCGGATAACACTTTTATTATTAACAGGCTTGACCTTTCTTGGCTCGGATCTTACAGGAAGAAATATAATAAGAGAACCTCAGGATACCCTTCAGGGAAAACAATTCCTTTATAACGGACGTATATGGTGGAATCAACATATAAAGGTACGCGGTCATGCTTATTACCTTTCCGGTGAATTTCTTCCGGGGAATGTTATAATTAACGGGAACGAGTATAAAGATCTGCAGATCAAATGGGATATCTTCAGCGATGAGGTCGTGCTTTTTGTTAATCCCAAAACGATAATTTTTCTCAACAGGGAAAGGATTAACAGCTTCACTTTATATTATGAAAATATAGTGCATTCAGTCAGAAATTTCGGAAGTGATTCAGCAGGTGTTATAAATGGGTATGCAAGCGTGCTTTATGAAGGCCCCTCTGCATTTTATGTGAAATTCTTTAAGAAGATTGAACCCCTTGCAGAAGAGAAGAAATATGACAGGTTTTTCCAGGCTCACAGGATGTATATATTTCATAACGGAAAGCTGATGCCCTTTTCAAATAAAAGAGGATTGCTTGATATTCTTGAAGACAGAAAGAGGGAATTACAGGTTTTTATTAAAGAAAACCGGCGGGGCATTTCACGGAAGGATCCTTTTTCTTTTATTCAGGTGATAAGGTATTATGACAGTTTAAGAAATAACTTACCCTGACGAAGTGAAAAAAGGCCTGACCATATTATTTTTTCTTTTTGTAATTGCACTACCTGCAGGGGCACAGGATAATTACATAATTGACAGTGGGCTTTCCGGACTGGAATTCAGGGAATTTGCAGAAAGGTGCGAAGCTAAATTCCCGGTAAAATTCTTTTACAGGGACGAGTGGATCAATGATCTGCGGGTTGGAGGTATTGAAGGCGGTATGACCCTTACTGATGTTCTCGATCGCCTGTTCAGGGACAGATCCCTTTATTATTATTATGATGAAGGAGGAAATATTGTAATCACAAGGGACTATGCAATAAAGCTGGAACAGAAAAGTACGGACAAAGAGGAGAAATATATTCCGGGTATCGATTACGATAAGGCAGCAGCAGAATCTCAAAATGCCGGCAATCTGGTAGTTGACATAGGAAATGCTAATGACAAAAATAAAAGCGGGAATGTAATTTTATCGGGTTATATTACAAATACTGATACAAAAGAGCCGGTCGCGGGAGCAACTGTTTATATGCCGAAACTTTCAGTCGGAACTGTCTCGAATGAATTCGGTTTCTACGCCCTGACGGTTCCAAGGGGAAGTTACTCAACCCGTATTTCGTTCATCGGGATGAAAGAACGTCAGGTGGATATAAACCTTTACGGATCAGGTGAACTGAATATAGATCTTAAGAGCACCCTTGTACCATTAAAGGAGACTGTTATTTCTGCAGACAGGAATGTAACACTTCAGAGATTTGAAGTGGGTGTGGAGAGGATCAATATTGTATCTTTCAAACTGATGCCCACATCAATGGGGGAATCCGATATAATCAGGACTATACTTCTGATACCGGGTGTCAAGTCAGTAGGAGAAGGATCAGCCGGTTTCAATGTAAGGGGAGGTTCTGCCGATCAGAACCTTATATTGCTTTACGGAGCACCTGTATATAACTCTTCTCATTTCTTTGGGTTTTTTCCAGCCGTGAATTCAGATATAATTAAGGATGTGACACTTTATAAAGGCGGTATACCGGGAAAGTATGGAGGAAGGATATCCTCGGTGCTGGATATAGTGCCCAGGGAGGGAAACAGAAGAGAGTTTGAAGGAAATGCAGGAATAAGTCCCATTACAACACATATTGTTGTGGAAGGTCCTCTGAAGAAAGATACATGTTATTACCTTCTTGCAGGCAGAACAACCTATTCGAACTGGATACTGGGATTGCTGGAAGATCCCGGATTAAGGAACAGCAGCGCTTCATTTTATGATCTGAATGCCAGGGTAGCATATGATCTGAATAAGAATAATAAAATAGACCTGTCCGCTTATTACAGCTATGACGGCTTCAGATTCAACTCGGATACAATGTATAAATATCATAACAATATATTATCTCTGAGATGGCGTCATTTCTTCAGCAGCAGGCTTTTTTCAGGTCTGACGCTGAATAACAGCTTTTACGATTACGATATTTCAGGAACAGATGTCCCCGGCGAAGCATTTTCACTTTCTCACAGAATAAACAGTTCAGCCCTGAAAGCAGATATCAACTGGTTCCCGGGGAGCAGGAACGAATTCAATTTCGGTACTGATCTTATCCGTTATGATGTTCTCCCCGGAAGTATAAGACCATTTGGTGATTCTTCAATTGTTATTCCGGAAACTATTGAAAGACAAAGAGCATGGGAATCAGCTGTGTATTTTGAGGATAAATATATCCTGACCGAACATCTCTCCGTGAACGCAGGAATCAGATTATCATCATGTTTTGCTTTTGGTCCCGGCACTTTCTACGTTTATGATGATAAATATCCAAGGAGCATATCATCCATAACTGATACGGTCAGTTTCGGCAGGTCCCAGAATTACAGGACATACCTCGGACCTGAGTTCAGATTATCACTTAATTACAGGATGAATGACAACAGTGCTATCAAGATAAATTATAACCGGACCAGGCAATATCTTCATCTGCTTTCAAATACCATATCCATTTCACCCACCGATACATGGAAGCTCTGCGATTATTATCTCAAACCGCAGACAGGCGATCAGATCGCTGCAGGGTACTACCGGATGCTTAATCACAATAAGATAGAAGCATCTCTGGAAGTATATTATAAGACAATAACCAATATGGTGGATTATAAGGGTGGTACCAATCTTGTGATGAACAGGTATATCGAAAGGGACCTGATAGATGTGGAAGGGAAGGCTTATGGCCTGGAGCTCATGTTAAGGAAGGAGGAAGGAAGGTTCAGATGGAGTGCAGGATATACTTATTCAAGAATACTTATCCGAAGCACGAGCAGCCTCAGGGAGGAGAAAATAAATTCAGGTAACTGGTTCCCGGCCAACTACGATAAACCCCATGATCTGGTGCTCACATTAAATTATCTCTATTCACGCCGTATGAGCGTGTCGGCAAGCTATAACTTCAGTTCAGGCCGGCCGGTAACCTATCCGGTTGCAGTATATAAAATAGGTGATATAGTGATGACCCATTTTTCAGAGCGTAATAAGTACAGGCTTCCTTACTACTCGCGCTTTGACCTGTCGTTTAAGATCAGCGGAAATCTGAAATCAAAAAAAATCGCTCATCCAAACTGGATATTTTCAATTTATAATCTGCTCGGACGCCAGAATATTTACTCAGTCTATTTTAAATATGACAGGAACATGGTAAAAGGTTATATGTTATCGGTTTTTGGCCGGCCGATACCATCCCTGACCTTCAATTTCGATTTTTAAGTATGAAATACAACACAATTTTAATAGTATTTCTTCTTATTCTGCTTGTAACAGGCTGTGTGATTGAATTTATACCTCAAATAGAGGAGGAACGCAGACTGCTCGTTGTTGAAGGCCTGATAACAGATGAATACAGGACAAACAAAATAAAACTGTCATATTCGGTGCCGGCAGGTAAAATAGTTATATTTCAGCCAGTAAGAGGTAGCCAGGTAAGCATCACTGATGAAAAAGGAACCCGTCACAGCCTTAAGGAAACATCACCCGGTACATATGTTACGGATTCAACAAAATTCAGGGGACGTGTAAACGGGAAATATTCTCTTGATATCCATACAGGGTATTATAATTATCATACTGACCCGGTGATAATGATTCCAGTCCCTCCTCTGGATTCTGTATATTATGAAAAAGTTCTGCTTAGTGATCCCGATGCGGAAGGACCTGCCGTGGAGGCTTGCCAGATTTATCTCGACACTCATGATCCCTCGGGCGCCTGCCTTTTCTACAGATGGGATTTCAGGGAGACCTGGGAATTCCGTCTGCCTTATAATGTGAAAAACAGAGTGTGCTGGAAATCAGCAGGTTCTGAAAATATACTCATAAAAAACACATCTGTCTATAATCAGGCCAGAGTTACACGCTTCCCGGTTCATTTTATTTCAAATGAAACAGACAGGCTTGATATAAGGTACAGCATCCTGGTAAATCAGTATTCTCTGGGTGAAGATGAATATACCTATTGGGAAAAGGTAAAGAATGTATCAGCGAATGTCGGAGGATTATATGACATGACACCTATGGCAATTGATGGGAATATCCATTGCCTTGAGGAACCTGAGCAACCGGTGCTGGGATATTTCAGCGTATCGGCGGTAAGCAGCACCAGGATATATATTGATGAAAATTTTATGGGACTACCCAATTTTTATTCATTCTGTCCGACCGATACGGTTTTTGGTGCGGCATCGGTTCCAATACCGGGACTGAATATCTCCCGGTGGGTCATAATGGACAGAACAGGCGATCTCCCACCTTACAGGATACTGACACAATACAGGCAATGCGCTGACTGTACTGTGAACG
>CAYPHL010000095.1:9546-15993 GCA_964410385.1 uncultured Rikenellaceae bacterium
CCACCTTACAGGATACTGACACAATACAGGCAATGCGCTGACTGTACTGTGAACGGATCAAATATAAGACCTCCATTCTGGGAAGATTAGCGTTTGGATTAAATTAAAAATGAAACGGAGTATAAAAATAGTCCTGACAGCATTTATCAGCAGTGTGATTTTCATGCAGGCAAACTCATTGCCTGTAGCAGAGATAGATGAATTTATCCATACTAAGCTGAATGATTACTGCACGAGATTCCCTCGGGAAGAGATCTTTGTACAGACTGACAGGGATAATTATATTTCCGGTGAAGATATGTGGCTTAACGTAACCGCCGCTGACAGGAAAAGCGGGATGCTTTCCTCATTAAGCCGGATCGCATATTGTGAACTTATTGATCCTGATAATAATCCGGTAATCCGTAAAAGGTTCCTCCTTTTGTCCGGAAAGGGCCCCGGATATCTTTTACTTCCAGATACTATCAGATCAGGTGAATATACGCTTGCAGTCTATACAAACTGGATGAAAAATTTCTTCCCGGAGAACTGTTTCATGAAAAGAATATCAATTTATAATCCTTTCAGAAACAGTCCGTTTAAAAAGAAGTATTCAGGTGTAAGTATTTCAGACAGGAAGGTTTCAATTAAGTTTTATCCTGAGGGTGGAAGTCTGATCAATGAAGTTCCTTCCAGAGTGGGAGTAAGGATCATCGATCATCTCGGAAGAGGGATTGAGTCTGCCTGTATTATCAGGAATAGCGCTGGAGATTCAGTTACGTTTTTGAGAACGGATGAATCGGGTTCAGGCTCATTTGAATTTATGCCGGTTAAAGGTATACGATATGCAGTGTCATTTCGGGGGACTGATGAATTTCTTCCGGATGCTTCAGATTCGGGATACTCACTTAAAGCAGAAAGTCCGGGAACTGAAAAAGTCCTCGTTACTGTAAGGTGCAAAGAGAAAAAAATGAATCTGACTGAAAGGAGATTCCTTCTTTTCATTCATTCCCGCGGCATAAAAGCTTATTCTGAATTTTTCAGGATGACAGGTGAAAAGGCTGATATTTCAGTTTCACGGGCTTCCCTTTTACCCGGAATAAATCATATAACACTTTTCTCTGAGGAGGGTGTGCCATTATGTGAGAGGTATATTTTTAACAGGAAAGAAAAGCCGCCGGTCAGAATACTGACGGATAATTACATTTTCAGCAGAAGAACCATCACTGAACAGGAGTTCGACCTTTCTGGTCTGGGAATCAGGAATTACTCCGGTACAAGCCTTGGGCTTTCCGTCGTTCCTGTAAATTCGGTGGCAGATTCACAGGATATTGAAGATTATTTTGTCTTTGGAACGGAATTTGGATTTCTTCCAGACGGATTGCTGAAAAAGAAGATCTGTGATATTGATGATGCCGTCATGGATAATTTTCTTCTGACTGCAGAAAGTAACTGGTTATCGTGGGATAAAATATTATCAGGAAATAAAGCTTCTGTGGAATTTCTTCCTGAAAAAGACGGTCATTACATTAGCGGCCTTTTAAAAAAGAGAGATTCTGATGAGTTTATTATTAATGAAACAGTTTACCTCTCTATACCAGGTAAAACAGCGACATTTCAATATAGTATAACCGACAGTTCGGGATTATTCAGGTTTTTGCTGCCTGCAGTTCATTCCCCGCATGATCTTATAATACAACCTGCTGATCCGGAAGCAGATATGATCATTCAGATGGAAAATTCATATGTTACGGTACTGGCTTCAACAATATCTTACACCGATTCGGTCAGCAGCTCCGGACAAAAGTCATTATCATTTCTGAGCGCCGGTTACCAGATCGATAAGATATATAACATAATACGACACGAAGATCCGGTTAACCGAATTAATGTATATAAACCATCAGACAGGTTCTATGGCTTTCCCGAACAGGAAATTTTAATGGACGATTACATACGGCTTCCGGTTATGCAGGAAATCTTTTTTGAGCTCATTCCCGGTGTAAAGCTCAGATCAAAAAAACCAGGCTATGAGTTACGCGTTTCCAATCCGGTAGATAATACTATTTATGACGATCCTCCGCTTGCCCTTATTGACGGGGTGGTTATTAATGACCTTTCTGTCCTGGCAGATCTCAATACCGAATCCATCGGCCGGATAGAAACCGTCAGAACACCATATCTTACAGGAGGACTTGTCCACTATGGGATAATAAATGTAATTACTATTAGTGGAAATTTTGAGAATATACCGCTGCCTGACTATGCTGCAAGATTGACTTACAGGACGGCTGATCCGGTCCCGGTTTTCAAAGCACAGGCTTATACAGATAGTAAATCGGTAAGCCGTATACCCGACTTCAGAAATACATTATACTGGAATCCTTCAGTCCGCTGTGATGAAAATGGTATTGTTCATACCGGGTTCCGGACTTCGGACCGCCCGGGCGATTATCTTATTACGGTTCAGGGAGTCTCGGATGATGGGAAACTTATTTCTGTGAAAAAGATCATCACGGTGGAATAGGATTGCCGGGTCTTCCCCGGTGTAATTCTTAAAATGATAATCATCTTATATACTCGCAATAGTCTTTTAGTTAAATATTTTTTTTAATTTTCCTTGCTGAAACCAACCTCAACCTTAACCTCAACCTCAACCCTGACAAAACTAAAAATGAAACTTTAAGAAAAACCTCACAATGAAAACCAGAATCACACTAGTTCTTTTTCTTATGGCGGGCTTAACAATAACCGCTCAGACCTACCGGCCTGCCTGGGAATCTCTTGACAAGCGGCCAACACCGGCATGGTTCGAAGATTCAAAATTCGGGATATTCATCCACTGGGGCGTCTATTCTGTACCTGCATGGGGGCCAACCGGTGATGATGTCGGTGTTTATGATAAATATTCCGAATGGTACTGGAATAAGCTTCTGAATAAAAGCAGCAAAGTGAACAAGCACTTTGAGGAATTTCACCTCCGTACATACGGACCGAATTTCAAATACCAGGATTTTGCCCCAATGTTCAAAGCAGAGCTTTTCAGGCCTGATGAATGGGCTGACCTGTTCAGGAAATCGGGAGCAAAATATATTGTTCTTACATCAAAGCATCATGAAGGATTCACATTATGGCCCAGCGCTCAGAGCTGGAACTGGAACAGCGTCGATATCGGACCTCATCGTGATCTGTGCGGCGACCTGACGGCCTCAGTGAAAAAAGCGGGTTTGCATATGGGATTTTATTATTCGCTCTATGAGTGGTATAACCCGGTTTATCTTAATGATTTCGAAAATTATGTAGATAACCATATGATCCCCCAGATGAAAGATCTGGTCATAAGATATACTCCAGACATTGTCTGGACTGACGGTGAATGGGATAAATCCAGCAAAGACTGGAAAAGTGAGGAATTCCTTGCCTGGCTCTATAACGAATCGCCTGTAAAGCAGAGCGTTGTAGTAAATGACAGGTGGGGGAGCGAAACCAGGAGCAAACATGGTGGTATATATACAACCGAGTACGGACTTGTCCATGGGGGCGAAGGACTTGAATCAGAGGTTTATCACCCCTGGGAGGAATGCCGTGGGATAGGAACGTCTTTCGGATTCAACCGTACAGAGAACCTCGGGAATTATTCATCAACTGAAGATCTTATTAAAATACTGGTTTCAACCGTGGCAGCAGGAGGCAACCTGCTGCTCGATATTGGTCCGGCTGCAGACGGTACGATTCCAGTAATTATGCAGCAACGCCTTCTTGATATAGGTAATTGGCTCAATGTTAACGGAGAAGCAATTTACGGAACACGTGCATTTATAACTGATAAGAAGCAGGAAACCATTAATCCTGAAACCAATAAAACAATATTCTTTACAAAAAAAGGAAAGGATGTTTATGTGATTATGCTCAACTGGCCAAAAGGTACAATAAAACTTAATGGTCTCAAAACAACAGGCGGAACCCTGATCAGCCTTCTGGGGTCAGCTGAAAAAGTTAAATATTCAGGTCCGGGTGGCGGATTGTCTGTAACACTTCCACGTTTGGGACCTGATGATTATCAGCCTGCATATGTACTGAAAATCACTAATCTGAAACAATAAAAACTCCATTATTATGAAAAAAATCAACTGTTTCTTCGTATTTGCACTGGCTCTGACAGTGTTTTCATCGTGTAAAACTGAAACACCTGTGGCAGTAACTGTCCCTAAAACAGATATCTCAGAGTATTTCGGACAGTGGACCATCGATATTAAAGGTGGTTCCGTAGGATGGCTTGAAGTCCGTCAGGATGATAATTTTATAAACGCTGATATCCTCTGGGGAGGTGGAAGCGTTTTACCTGTTTCAAACATTTTCCTGGCCGGTGACCGTACCCTGATGATCCAGAGGTCAAATAATGTAGTAAGAAAAAGGGATGAAAATAATAACCCTGTTGTGACATCAGTAGTGACTGAATGGCTTGAGATAAACCTTAAGGGAGCAGAGGAGTTTGAAGGCATTTTGCTTCGTCCGAAACGGACAGGTCTGGGTGTTGATACAACAACGTTTACAGGAAAGAGACTTCCTCCGGTTCCGGCTGCACCTGACATGGCCGCACTTAAATTCGGAGAACCTGTTACTTTGTTCAACGGAAAGGATCTGACCGGATGGACCCTTATTAATCCTTCCCAGACCAACGGATGGAAAGTTGTTGACGGTACACTCGTAAATGATCCGGTCCAGAAAGAAGGTGAAGCTCATATTAGCTATGGCAACCTGAGAACTGAAAAGACATTTGAGGATTTCAACCTGAAGCTTGAGGTCAATATACCTGCCGGGAGCAACAGCGGTGTATACCTCAGAGGTATATATGAAATCCAGGTGATGGATTCATATAAAAGAGAACTTGATCCTCATAATATGGGTGCCGTGTACAGCAGGATCAAACCAACCGTTGGTGCAGAAAAACCTGCAGGACAATGGCAATCAATGGATATGACCCTTTGCGACAGGCATATTACAGTTTTGCTTAACGGTGTCAAGATCATTGATAATCAACCTGTATACGGACCGACAGGAGGTGCGATGAGCCCCGATGTTTTTGCTCCCGGTCCCATCTATCTGCAGGGTGATCATGGCAAGGTCGCATACAGGAATATAGTCCTTACACCCATCACCAAATAATATAGTCATGAAAAAATTGACCTCGACAAAAACCGGCCGCAGGGAATTTTTAACCACTTCCGCTGCTGCCTTTGCGGGTATAACGGTATTGCCCGGTCATGTTATATCAGGATTCGGACACGTTCCCCCGAGCGATAAGCTGAATATTGCATGCGTGGGCATAGGCGGTATGGGAAGAAGCAACCTTTCAAATATCAAAAATGACAATATAGTCGCTCTTTGTGATGTCGACTGGAGAGAAGCATCTACACGGGTATTTAAGTTATATCCTGATGCGAAGCAATATAAGGATTACCGTGTGATGCTTGATAAACAGAAAGATATTGAAGCGGTAATTGTTGCAACTTCAGATCATACACATGCTGTTATTAGCATGGAGGCGATGAAAAGGAAAAAGCATGTTTTCACCCAGAAACCTCTTACACATACCGTATATGAAGCCCGGGCTCTTGCAAAAGCTGCCAGGGAATATAAAGTTGCTACCCAGATGGGTAATCAGGGGCAGGCATCAGATGGTCCCCGTCGTTTGAGAGAAATGATCTGGGATGGAGTTATAGGACCTGTACGGGAAGTTCATGTATGGACCGACAGACCAAATAACGGATTATTCAGAACATACTGGCCGCAGGGTGTTCCGAAGCCGATGGAAACCCCACCGGTCCCTGCAGAACTAGACTGGGATCTCTTTATCGGACCTGCTCCGATGCGTCCATATCATCCTGCATACCATCCGTTCAGCTGGAGAGGCTGGTGGGACTTTGGAACCGGAGCTCTCGGAGATATCGGCTGCCATTCTCTTGATCCAATTTTCAGGGCACTTAAACTGAAATATCCGACAAGTATCCAGGCTGTTTCAACCCTTGTCAATGAGGAAAGCTATCCCCTGGCCTCAATTGTGAAATACGAATTCCCGGCACGGGGAGATATGCCTCCAGTCACTCTTACATGGTATGACGGCGGTATGAGACCCATGCAGATCCCCGAAATGGAAGAAGGTATGAAAATGGGTGCCGGTGGCACTCTTTACGTCGGAGATAAAGGGAAAATACTCGATGATAAAATACTTCCCGTTTCATTAAGGAATTCTTATACACCTCCGAAAGCTTATATTCCTTCTTCACCGGGACATGAGCAGGAGTGGATCAACGCTTGTAAAGGAGGCGCAGCTGCAGGTTCTGATTTTGAGTGGGCAGGACCACTGACAGAGACAGTACTTCTCGGGAATATAGCAATTCGTAAAGAGCTGAAGGAAACACTCAGCGGCAGGCTTCTGAAATTCGATCCGGAGAAATTCTGTTTCCC
>CAYPHL010000096.1:0-3274 GCA_964410385.1 uncultured Rikenellaceae bacterium
GCTTCATCGATGAGAGTAGCTAATGTTGCGCCATCACTCTCGGTTGTGTGATGGTTGAAGTCCAGGTAGAAGGAAGGATATTTCTTTCGCACATCCTCGGTAAAGAGATTACCCTCAACCCAGTTCCCATTCACCACAAGGGGGTACTTGCGTTCGGCATTCTCCGTCTTGTTGTATCCCCACGGAGTCGTAAATTTTAAAGTCTGCAATCTGTTTGTGTCAGGCTTGTCAGAGCCGGTAAAGGTCTCTTTGGGAGTAACGACCTGACCATTGCCGGTCCGTTTTGATAACTTCGGCCTGGCCCGCTTATCCTGAATAATATTGTTGTCTGATTTTCCTTTAACTTTGACGACCTCAACCGCTGCACCATTTTTTGGACGCAAAGCAAACCTCTCTACCCGGCATTTTTCGGGCCCTGCTGAAAGTGTTGTTTGCCGAAAGGGAATAAACAAACAAATAATTAAATAAAACAAAAAAATAATCAGAGTATTTTTCATGACTGATACGAATTAAAGGTTGAAGCATAATATTTACAAACATTGAGTTGCCAATTTTTACTCATGTAAAATTCAGAACCGTAAAATAAGTTTCAGATATTATTCGTGGAACTGGTCATATTAAATGCTCGCTATTGGTTAACAAATATAATTTATCATTCATGATAATGCAACCAAAGTGTTACATAACCGCAAATAACTCGCTTAGTTACTCTGGTTATTAACGCATTACTTTTTTCTTTTATTAATATCTCCATTTTCTGTTAATATCTTGCTAAAGACAGGTATAGGCTTGCCGGAATCAGGTATTTCATTTCTTGGAAAAAACTGCAAAGTATATTTTTATATGGTCCAGACCTGACAGATATTTTTTTCTTAATGATGAAACAGGTCAGGTATCAAATTGCCTGCATTTTGAATACAAGCCTTATAATAAGGAATTCTGATGGTCTGACTAATGCAATACCTGATTCTATAATTATACGCCCTTCATTGATATCTAATGTAGTCATAGTTTCACCCAAACCTGTTTTAACATAAAATGCATTTTCAGGTTTTGTCCCCTGCAATGCTCCACTATGCCATAATGCGTTAAGGAAATTTTCAGTCATTGTCTTTACCTTTAACCAGGTGTTTGCATCATTAGGTTCAAAAACAACCCACGCTAAACCTTTCTTAATTGATTCTTCAATGCAAAGAGTTGAACGCAATACTGAAATATATCTGTATTCATTATCATTACCCGCTAAAGTTCTTGCCCCAGAAACGACAGTCCCACGCCCTGTTATGAACCGGACAGGATTAATTGATTTACCGTAATCCACATCGTTCTGCAGATCTATCAATTCCTGTTCATTAATATTGCAGGATGGTCCTGATGATGAAACTAATTCAATATTGGCAGGTGATTTCCATACCCCTCGGGTAAGATCAATTCTGGTGTAGATGCCAGCAATACATCCTGATGGCGGAACACTTACATAAAGCTGCCTTATTTTACTTTGAATACCGGAAAATAAATCCGGATTTATAATTTTCAGTTGAGCAAATGTACAGTTAATGGGATTAGTTAATGCTTTCTGATTGTTCTCCAGGTGAATTATTTTAACATTTTCTTCTCTGTAAGCATAATTAAAAATTGTTTTAATAAGAGGATAATAACATGCACCATATTTCAGGTTTTCGTTTCCCAGCGCATCACGAAACTGGTTTATGTCATGTTCAATATACCGGTTATTGTCAGATACTTTTACATCGGCAATAGTAAAACGATCTTTAAGTACAGCACATGATTGTAAAGAATAACTTACCAGAGAACCGTACTGATCAACATTTTCTAATGATAATGCATCCGGGAATAAAATTAATGTTACCTCATCTGTTTCTTCCACAGCTTTTATACCTCCTTTTAGTCCCGATGCAGCATCACCAGGTTCAACGGGATCATTATAATTTCCTACTGATACGATATAACATTTCTCTCCGCCATTATCAAAGAACATTTTGAGGCTATAATAAAGTAAATACTTAACAGGTGATTCAGGCGATGGAACAATATCCCTGCTAACCAAATTATGGCTGCTGTCAAGGGAATCATTGATTGTAACAGTAATCCTTTCCTCAAATGGACCTCCGAATAAGTTCTCATATTCAGAAATGGAGTTTATTTTTGTCGGTTTGAATAATAGTGCAGTTGTATTTCCATTTAATTCAGATTTAGCTGTATAACCGATAAAAGCGGGGACAGCGGTTTCATCTTGTTTTATTTCAGAAGGGATTCGGGGTGTTTCTTCAATGTATTCACCGGGGGTAGTGAAATTATTCATCTTATTGTTTCGTGTTTTAGCAACAGATACAGATTCACGCGGGTATATTGATTCAGTTGAATTTTTATCGTCAACCGGTAATTCTTTATGTCGGTCTTGAATACCGGCTTCCCGCAAATCGTTTATAACGATATCCTGTTTCATAACTCCTTTTATCACTTCAGTGAGGCGATAGTAATCACCGCCATTTTTAGGTGCAACTTCGATCCATATTTCATTCCCATCTTTTACCAATTTTCCTGTCATCATCTGATAGCCATAATTATCAGCACATTCTGCATCGTCATTCTGGAAGACTCCTTCGACGTAGACTGTACCACCAATACTCCTTACAGCATTGGCATAGTTACGCACTATCTGAAGCTCTCCAGCCTTCACGGCACCTTCCTTCAAAACATATAATCTGGAGAATTTCTTTCCTTCAACTATTGCACATTTAGTGCCGTTAAAGAAATGATAATTATCAAATTCTATATCCTCTGCGAAATCGATAACATAGCTAGGCATTCCGGGGAAATACGGAGCATCTTTATATTCATCATCCTGAGCCTGAATATCAGGCATTGAAATTGCCAGCCGGATCAAAGAAATGCTGGTCAATAATTTCAAATAATAGATACTCAGTTTCATAAAACTGGAAATTTAAGCTTTGAGATAGGAATAAATCAAACTGGTTTTTCGATCAAAGGTAAAAAATCCTGCCAATAACTTGACCTGAGATTGTTTTTTCGGTATAGAAGCCCTGATAGATTTTGCATTATATAATAGTTGTAGACTATATTGTAAAATAAGTGAAATGCCAACTGCCTGATCAGCATTTTACATGATGACTAATATAACTAACCAAACTACCTGCACCTGAACCTCTAAAACAACGATGTTTTAATTCAATCAGATTTTCAATTCAACCTGAATACCTGTGCGTCTTATATGTCTCTTCCATTTAATGAC